>JALHTN010000152.1 GCA_022865865.1 Anaerolineales bacterium | reverse complement strand
TAAACAAGATCGAGCCCGCTTTGTTGCGGTTGTGACCCTCATCCCCCATATGCAGCGATTCCGCCAGCAGCACTCGAATATCGATCCCACCAGACAATTCGATCGCCCTACCTAACACGGGCGCCATTACCTCTTCCATCCAGCGCAGGCGCTCCAGTACTTCCTCGCTGTAAGCACCGTAGCGCAGCACTTTTCCGTAGCCTTCGTTTAGATTGGAGAAGGATTTATTGCCGTGGGTTATGTTTTCCAGAATGTAGACTGACATCGAAGGGCAGATAATGCCCGCCATGGGTCCAACCGATTGGTGGTGGTGGCAAGGTTCGAGCTTGATCTCACCGGATTCGACCAATGCCTGAGCTTCTCCTTCGTTTTTGGCTTTGCCTTCGAAGATCAGGGCGCCGGTTATGGCGCCCTGCATAGGACCAGAGGCGCGTTCCCAGGTGATGGGGGGACCCGCGTGCAGCAGCAGGTCTGGACGCATCCCGGGAATCACATCAATTGCTTTGCCCATCCCGATCACCACTGGCCGGGCTTCCATCATACGTTGAGTGGCTTCAGTATTTGCTTTTTCAATGTCCATGGTTCTCGCCTTTCGGGTAATTAATGGTGGTAAATGAGTTTTACTCTACTTGCGAGAGAAGCGAATCCCCGGTTCAAAACGAGAACGGGCTTCTTTTAATATCCCTTCGTAGAGCTTTAAATTTCGATCTTCCAGGTGGTCAAAGTTCTGAAGGCTCTTGCTGCCCCAGGTAATGTAGCGTAATGGATCTGGATCGAGCCTGGCAGCGATGATCTCTTCTGTGCCGCGTGCCTGTGCCAGGCGCCAGGCGATGGGGGTGAGGATCATGCTGTGACCAAATCCATAATTTCCGGCCGCATCAGGTCCAACCAGGTTGCTGGCCAGCAGGTAAACGTGATTGTCGTAAGCCCGGGCGGCATTGGTGATATACCAGATATCGTAGCTGCGCTGAAGAGCAGACACCCTGATGATGATCTCGGCGCCTTTCACAGCCAGGAGGCGAGATAATTCTGGAAAGTCGCCGTCATAGCAGATGATCATGCCGATATCCCCGAGAGGGGTATTGAATACATCGGCACGTTCCCCAACCAGAGCCCAACCGCCACCATCCTTCCGTTCCCAGGGGGCTGGGTGGGTCTTGTCATAGATGCCGGCAATATCGCCATTGGAGTCGATCAAAATAGCGGAGTTGTAGACATCCCCGCGCGGACCTGCTCGACGATAAGAAGGCCAGACTACATAGACACCCAGAGCTTTGGCTTTTGCCTGTATTGCCTGGGTAATGCGGCCCGGGGCTTCATCGACCAGGTCCCATAATTCTTCAGCAGATAGGCCGGTATCATACCCGGTGGTGACTGTCTCTGGAAATACGACCAGTTCTGCTTCATATTCCACTACGGCTTTCTCCAACCAGGAGAGTCCCTTCTCAATATTGGCTTCCACATCATTAGGGGTGATCGCAATTTGGACGCAGGCAGCCATAAAATCCTTCATCAGCAGCCTCCTTTTATTTACTTTTCATGCGCTCTAAGATGCCCATCAGCTGTTCATTCCCACTGGCTGGTGGACGCCAATCTACCTGGAGCACCTGAGCACCCTGTTCAACCAGGCTCTCAGTGAATGTTTCCAACCCGACGTTGATAGCTGCCATGGGTTGGTTCAAGGCCTGTAAATCCACCTCAACCGCGGAGTCAGTAATTGGCGCAGCAGCTGCAGGATCGAGGGATTGGGCCAGCCGGCCAGCAAAAATGGCCGCCGCGTCGTTGCTGGTGAAAACCCGCGCCCCAGCCTCTTCGAGCTGCTGGATTTGAGCATTAAGATCTTGCGGATCTTCATCGGTGCCGGAGGCGACAGCAATGACCTCCAGATAGCGCCCAGACTTCTCTGCCTGGGTCTTTGCTTCTTTAATAGCAGGTGCCAGTTCAGAGGCAGGATCGGGATGCGCGCCATACCCCAAGACCACATCCAGCAGGATGATGGCAACTTCGGGATCGTTGGCTTCAATTTCCAGGCGGCGCAGCCGCAGGTCGTTATCCATCATGGGGTGCAGGCGACCCACTGTAAATTCATCTTCACCCAGGTCGAGAATGGTGTGTTCCTGGCTGACCAGTGAATCTTTAAGCTGATATTTTTTGTCCAACGGGACGTTTGAATACACCTGCGGCAAATATGCTTCCAGGATCAGTAAGACCTCGTAAGCCAGAGTGCCACCGGAAAACAGCCCGCGCAGGTAACGCTGCTTTGAGGAGAATAATTCAAGATCATAATCATCAAACTCTTCGCTCTCGGGTCTCTCAGCGGCTAATTTGACCGCTAATTCAGCGGCATCATCGAAAGAGGTAGCAAAGTATACGTTGTCCACCCTGCGAACCGCGGTGGCATAACCAATAAAATCAACCACGACTGGTTTTCCTGCCAGGCGAGCGGCGTTAACAAGTTCATCAGCCACATTTCTGGCAGGTGGTTTGGAAACCAGGACAATG
>JALHTN010000017.1 GCA_022865865.1 Anaerolineales bacterium | reverse complement strand
TGATGACCACTGCTAGGAAACCAATAATCGCAAATGCCAGATAGAGCTGCCGAAAATCAACCAAATATTCCCACACCAATCCGAGCGATAAACTGAGGGGGATTATTGTTGAAATAATTACCACAAGTGGGCTGTCCAAAACCTCAAAACCAAGGATGATCAGCAGGATGCAGGCTACCAATAGCACACCAAATGCGATGGTATAACAAACAATGGCAAAAGTGTCCAAGCCATCCACACCCACCGCAACCTGGTAAGCAGACAGCAGGGCTGTAAAGAGAAGCAATACCCGGTCAAGTAATGAAATCGATTTCATCGAGATTGGATCAGTATATAGGAGCTGGAGAAGAAAAAAGGGGCATTAGAAAGCTTCGGCCGCTAAGAGCAGCATAACAGCGAGCATATACAGCGAAGCGTATTTGAACAACCCAAAATTAATCCGGTCGGAAGGGTTTAGAATGCTTGCTAGTGCCAGGAAGATTAATCCCCCAGTCAGCACAGCCATCAAGCGCAGGTAACCCCAGGTCAACCCGATACCATAGGCAGCTACCCCCATCATAACCGCAGCAGCGATACTCGATATGGCGATGGTCCATTGGGTAAATTTAAAACCATAGGTCGATGGAAAAGTCGGGATACCTGCCGCCTGGTAGTCATCATAATTGCGCATGGAAAAGGTGAGGATGTGGGTTGGAATCCAGAATAATACTGCCAGAGCAAAAGCGATCCCGATCCAATCGATCTGTCCGGTAGCGAGAGCACGACCGGCCAAAACCGGCATAGCGCCTGCTATGCCTCCCCAGACAATTGACCAGGCAGTACGGCGTTTGAGCCAAATGGTGTAAATGACCACATCGAAAAATAAACCGGCAAATACGATCGTGCCATATAGGGTGCTTAAACTGAATGCCCAGGCGACTCCGATCACAGAAAGGATCAAGCCGAAAGTCAACCCAGCCCGCGGCGAGATTTTTCCCGCTGGGAGCGGCCGCTGGCAAGTACGCTGCATGCGAGCGTCGATATCCCGGTCATACCACATATTCAATACCGTGCTGCCGCTGATGGCAAATAACAGGCTGCCGGTCACACCCAGGAGGATCTGCCAACCAAAGATGGGGCAGCGTGCACTCATGAATCCTGCCAAACCGGTGGCCAATAGAAGGGCAGTCTGCAGACTCTTAAGCAGCGGCCAATAGTTCTCTTGAAATTCGTTGAGCAGTGTTCTCAGGGTGCGCATCATTCTCAATTTGAATAATAGGGTTTACTGGCTTGCGTCTTTCACACAGCGGAAACCAACCCCCGGGCTGAAATAATCTGGACCAGCACTGTTGCGTGTCCAAATTCGCAGGTTATAGGCATAATTATCTTTGCTGCCACCCCGCATATAACGGTAGTGCTGATTCTCGTAAACATCTCCACTCCACTGCCAAACATTGCCAGCCATATCGTAAAGTCCGTAGGGACTGGATGAATCTATAGTTGCGTAACCTTCATACGAATTTCCATTATAAAATCCAACCGGCGTGGTATTCCCTAAGCCACCGATGATTTTTTCAAATACATCATGACTGCTGTAATAGTTGGCATTGCTTGTCTCAATCTCATCTCCCCAGGGGAAAGGTCGCCCATCATCACCGCGAGCAGCTTTTTCCCACTCAACTTCAGTGGGCAGCCGGTTACCGAAGTATTCACAATAAGCTTTGGCCCCGAACCAGGAGACCATGGTCATCGGGTGGTTCGCATAGCCGTCTTGAGGTGAGAAGGTAGCACCGTCGAAATCCAATCGCAATCCTGGATCATTCAAGGGGATATGGAGCCAATCACCGGCTTTGATCTCTTCTTCATGCTCGTAAGCATTGAAATCGTCACCCGGGTAATAACCAACGATCTGATCTCCATCGATTTTAATTGTCCCAGCCGTGAGGGCTTCATTGAGATAGTTCGCAAACTGGAGGTTGGTTACATCTGTCACCATAATCTCGTAATTGTAATCGAGAATGGTCTCGTGTTCGTGCAACCCCATGAGGAATTCACCAGCTGGGATTAGTGCCCAGGAATCAGGATCGATACCTGGGTCAATGCCTGGCGGGGGGGTGGTTTGCACTTCAGAAGGTACGCAGCTTGCTAGAAATATAACTAGAAGAACGAGGAAAATCAATGCCTGTTTCATGGCGCCACCTCCTCAGAATTTTCAGCTTCATCATCCGGGGGTTGGTCATATCCAGATTGTTTGGATTCATC
>JALHTN010000151.1 GCA_022865865.1 Anaerolineales bacterium | reverse complement strand
GTGGGGGCATCTTGCTGGCGATCAACGTGGTCATGTTTGTGGTTTTTCCAGGTACCTTGGGGTCGCGTTTATCTTTCCTAAGTGTTGCTGTCTGGTGGGCGGTCTTCTCTATTCCGATCTTCTTGCGTGTGCCCGAACCACCCGCGGCGACACAGAAATTAACCCGTGGTGAAAATGTGGTCTCAGCCAGTTTTAAACGGCTGTGGGGGACCCTCAAGGATATCAGCCAATACAGGGAACTTTTCAAGTACCTGCTGGCATTCATTTTGTATGCGGATGGCATTGGAACCATCATCGGGGTGGCGGCGATTTATGGTGCTGAATTAGGTTTCGACAGTATGTCGTTAATTCTGGCGCTCTTATTAGTGCAGTTTGTCGGCATTCCATTCAGCCTGATCTTTGGACGCCTAGCCACCCCAGCAGAGAAGCGGCGATCCATTTACCTGGCTTTTGTAATATTTAATATGATCGCGCTGCCTCTAGTTGGAGTTGTGGGATCGAGGCTGCTTTCACCAGACACGATAGGCTCCCTTCCGGCCCACTATGAAGACACTGCGGTCTCGGTTGGGCAAGGGATCTACGTGGCAGAAGATGTCCATCTCATGTATTCAGGTTCCTGGGAGAGCAGGGTTGTCCCAGCAGCACTCCTTGGAGGAGATGAAGATGGAACATACCGGTTGACAGCGGAACCTGACGCTGGCTATGAGCTGCCATTTAATGGACAAAATATTAATATCGTTTTCAGCACCGGGCCTGATCACGGTATCTGGGCGGTGCGATTGGATGGAGAGCCTGTGATCGATGTGGACAGCGGCGGAGCATTTCGAATCGATGGTTATTATCCGACAAACCGTTATGAGGTCACAGAAGTCATCGAAGTTGAGAGCCCGGGTGAACATGTCTTGAGCATCATCAATACAGGGGAAAAGAATGAGGAAAGTTTGGGCAATGTGATGAGTGTTGCCCAAATCGAAGTATGGCCCCCCGCGCGACAAAGCAATTTATTCCTGATCCTGGGCTTGATTCTGGCGGTGGAAATTATCTTACTACTGCTGGCCTGGTTATTAGGGAAAGCGCTGTTCAGCGGTCTCGCGGAAAAGATGAACACCAAGAACAGCATACTGCTCTCCTTGCTGGTCTACTCGATCATCGCAATTTGGGGATTCTTCCTTAATTCTGTGATTGAATTCTGGTTCCTGGCCATGATGGTGGCAGTTGTGCAGGGCGGAAGCCAGGCTTTGAGCCGCAGCCTGTTCGCCAGCATGTCACCATCTTCGAAAAGTGGTGAGTTCTTTGGCCTGTTCGGGATCATGGAGAAGTTCTCCACGATCCTGGGACCGCTGGTATTTGCTTTTGCAGCGGTGAGATTCGGCAGCAGCCGGCCAGCAATCCTGTCCTTGATCGCATTTTTCATCATCGGGGGCTACCTGCTGACCCGGGTGGATGTAGCGGATGGGCGGCGGGTTGCCCAGGAGGAGGATGCACTCTTCCTAGGAGCTGAACCTGGCCTCTGACACGAAAAACACCAGCGGGGTTGACCGAGCGCAGTATGTGCAGGACATGTTCAGCCGGATTGCCAAGCGCTATGATTTGATGAACCGGTTGATGACTGCTGGGCAGGATACACGCTGGCGCCGGGAGGTGATCCGCAGGTCCCAGCTGGAGGCAGATGGTCGCTTGCTTGATTTAGGGACGGGCACAGGCGATCTGGCTCGTGAAGCTGCACGCCAAGTGCCTGACTGTTCTGCAGTGGCTGCAGATTTCACCCTGGAAATGATGCGGGTAGGGAAATCCCGCACCCCCAACCTGAAATTGCAATGGACGGCTGCGGATGCTTTATGCTTACCATTTCCTGGTGAAACATTTGAAGCCGTCGTATCCGGTTTTTTGTTGCGGAACGTGACTGACATCAAGCAGTCCCTGCGGGAACAATTAAGGGTATTGAAACCCGGCGGATATCTGGTTGCGTTGGATACCACCCGTCCAGCCGAGAACAACATGCGGGTGTTGATTGATTTTTATTTGCATGTCATAATACCCAGTCTGGGTCGCATGGTCACTGGTGAAGCTGAGGCCTACACCTACTTACCTGAGACAACGGAAGCCTTCTTGGAGGCAGAGCAGCTGGCAGATTACATGGAGCATGCCGGGTTTCAAGAGGTGGATTTTCGCCGTTTGATGTTCGGCACGATAGCGATTCACTGGGGCAAGAAGTGAGCGGGCAGCGGTACGTCCAGATCTTAGAACTGGGAGGTGATCGATGAGCGAGCGGGTAAAACGATTGGTAGTGGGCATTTCTGGCGCCTCCGGGGTAATTCTGGGGATCCGTACGTTGGAAGTGCTGCGGGAGATGGAAATTGAAACCCATCTAATTATTTCTCCGGCCGCCAAGGCGACAATCGCTGAAGAGACAGATTGGAAGGTCCGCGATGTGATGGCGCTGGCGGATTTTGCCTACAACCATGTAGATATCGGTGCGAGCATTGCTTCGGGTTCATTTTCTACGTTGGGAATGATTGTGATCCCCTGTTCGATCAAGACTCTATCCGCGGTTGCCAATTCCTTTGCCAGCGATCTGCTCACACGAGCTGCTGATGTAAACTTGAAGGAAGGGCGCCCATTGATCCTGGTGGTGCGGGAGACACCCCTGCACAGCGGCCATTTACGCTTGATGAGCGAGGCCACTCAAATTGGAGCCATCATCTTCCCACCGATGCCAGCTTTTTATGCACGTCCGGCGAGCATCATGGATTTGATCGATGATACAGTTGGCCGGGTCCTGGCCCGGTTTGGGATCGAAAACGATATTTACACGAAATGGAAAGATTCTTAGACTCAGCCAGGCTGAAAAGCTTATTCGCTGATTTGCTCAGTTTGAGCACTATGACCGTTGCTACATCTGGATCCGATGGTGAAGCGCATGCCGCAGATGTTTATTTCGCCAGTGATGAGCAGTTATCCTTGTATTTTTTTTCTGATTCAAACAGCCAACATGGTGTAGATATACGTCGGGACCCACGTGCCGCGATCACTATCCATGCTGGACAGGGTGGATGGGAGCAGATCCTTGGATTACAAATGCGGGGGGTTATCAATGCGATTTCATCTCAAGCGTTATGGCAGCAGGCCTGGGATGTTTACCGGGTTAAATTCCCTTTTGTGAGCGAACTGGAGGATGTGGTTGTCATAAACCAACTGTATGGTTTCAATCCAGATTGGATCCGCTGGGTGGATAACAGCCAGGGTTTTGGGTTTAATCAGGAATGGAAATTTGAAAATCCAGAGAGAGATGGAGCACCTGGTCGTGTCTGGCAGCAGATAAACGGCCAGAGCAAGGGAACCAGGAAGGCAAATGGCTGACAGGGATATGGAGAAAGCTGCCCTGCGGGGAGAACCATCTTATGTCTGGCGCAGTGGACAGGAACGGCGCCTGCAAATGATCGCCGCCGCGGCTGGCGAGCGCCTCACGGGACGCATCCTTGAAAATGGCTGCGGAGTAGGGCTCTACCTGGACCGACTTTCCGAACAAAGCCAGTTTGCAGTTGGATTGGAGTTTGATCTCTCCCGGGCGCAGGAAGCCCACGTGAACGCGCCGCATATTGTGAATGCTGCCGGGGAAAAACTGCCCTTGCCAGCTGCCAGCTTTGATTTCATCCTCAATCACGAGGTGCTTGAACATGTCCTGGACGATCGTAAGTGTGTTGAAGAAATGGTTCGTGTGCTGGCTCCCGGCGGCAGGATGGCTATTTTCGTTCCCAACCGGGGTTATCCTTTTGAAACCCATGGTATTTACTGGAGAGGCAGCTACCATTTTGGCAATATACCACTGGTAAATTACCTGCCGCGAAAATATCGAGATCGCCTGGCACCGCATGTGCGCATTTAC
>JALHTN010000150.1 GCA_022865865.1 Anaerolineales bacterium | reverse complement strand
CATCTTATCAAGTGGTGTGTTTTCTCGATCGAAGTACGCCTCAATAACGATCTTTTTATCATTGATCTCAACCAGATTGCCTGAATATTGCCAGACATCGCAACCTAAGTAATCCTGTTTAATGATCGTTATTGATTTCATCTGAATAAAGATTGTGAATATACACTATTCTGTTTTCTAATGATATTGGAATCAATTCAATATCCTGCGTGAAGATATCCCGCTCAATAAAATCAATCCTCTTGAATGCTAGTATCAGACTCGAAAATTAGATTAATCCCATCATCCTGATTTATAGATAATTGAATTTCGTCTCCCATATCGGGGATTTTTGTATTTGATAGGAAATAAAACTTGAGTTTAATCCCGCAGCTGGATATGATTACTTGACAAAGATTTCCTTGAAAGGTCTTTTCAATGAGAGAACCGTGTAATATCAGCCCATCTTCCCCGTTCAGGACAGCAGAGTCAGGTCGAATTAAAATTGTTGCTGGTCCTCGAAATTCTCCAGAGAAAGGTAGTCTGCCGAGTGCTGATTCGATGAAAGGCTGGTTGTTTTCAATTTTGACGGTTCCAGGGATCAGATTTGATAATCCAAGAAAGCGTGCTGCATAACTGGTAGCTGGATAATTGTAAATCTCTTCAGGAGTTCCAATCTGTTCAACTTTGCCTTCTTTCATCAAGACCACGCGGTCGGCGATGGTAAAAGCTTCTTCCTGGTCATGAGTGACATAGATAGCCGTTTGTTCGAGTTCCCGTAGAATGCGGCCTATCTCACCGATGAGACGCTCGCTAAGTGAGCGGTCGAGTGAACTGAGCGGTTCATCTAACATCAATAATCCTGGTTGAGGAGCAATGGATCTAGCCAGAGCAACACGCTGCTGTTCTCCACCCGAAAGCGTGTTTACATTACGGTGCTGCAATTCCCGCAGCCCGACAAGTTCTAGTGTCCCGGTAACTTTATCCTGGATGAATCCTTTATCCTTTCTTTGCATTCTCAAACCGAAAGCCACATTTTCGAACACATTCATATGGGGGAAGAGCACATCTTCCTGGAACATCAACCCAAATCCCCTTAGATGGGGTGGAACATCATTCATCTGTGATCCCTGCCAATAGATGTCTCCATTGTCTGGGTGTTCAATTCCTGAAATGATCGCTAGTAAGGTTGATTTCCCACACCCACTCGGTCCAAGTAGAGCAACAATCTCACCTGAGAATAGATCGAAAGTGATCCCAGATAAGACTTTCTTGGCAGAGAATGATTTTTCAATATCTATAATTTGAAGGATGGGTTGGGTTGTCACAATATTATTAGGATCATTTATGTTGATAGCTGTTAAATATCCGATAGGTTGGTTAAAACTCACCAATATTAGCGATGCGCATTCGCTCAATGATGATCAAACCAGTGGCAGCAACGATCATCAATATCGTGCTTAATGCCATTGCCTGACCATAGTTTATCGCCCCTGGTTGAGATATAAAGCGGTAAATCATTATTGGAATGGTTGGATTTTCTGGGCGCGAAATTAAAGCTGTCGCCCCAAATTCTCCCAGCGAAATGGTGAAGGCGAAGGTTGCTGCAACAATTAAAGCTCTCCCAATTAATGGTAAATCCACAGTGCGAAAAATCTTTATAGGAGAAGCACCTAACACTCCTGCGGCTTGCCGAAGACGGGGTTTGATACTTCGCAATGCTGGGGACAAGCTGCGAACAACGAATGGAAAAGCAACCAGAGTATGGGCGAAGGGAATCAGAATTGGTGAAGCCCGAAAATCGAAGGGTGGTCGGTTTAATGCGATAATGAATCCTAGACCCAGTGTGACTGCCGAGGTTCCCAGGGGGAGCATCAGGACCGGATCGAGGATGCGATTAAAATAGGATCCAGAATTGCGAGAAAGCGCCCAGGCAGCTGGCATACCAATTGCCAGAGCGAGAATGACGGTAATCGTAGCATACATCAAAGAATTCCCGATAGCAGTCGTTGGGGGAACGTAAAACATTGAATCAATGCGATTGACAGTCAGCTGGTGGTAATTATCGAGTGTAAATCCAGAAAATAATTCGATCGGTTGGCCTCGGCCAACTTCAAGGCGGGTGAACGATTTCATAGCGAGAGCAAGCAAAGGTGTGATGAGTATGGTGAACAAGACAAATAACACCACACCGGCAAATATTCTGCTCTTCCAGGTTGTAAGCCTCTTCTGGGTAAAACGTCTGGAGTGAAGCTGGAGGGGCTGCGCTAACCTGCGGTTCAAATGCGTATAAATGATGGTCATCGCAAGGGTGCAGATTAACTGTAAGATCGATAGCACCGCAGCTAAAGGTAAATTAAACAAACTGATGGTTTGGTAATAAATTTCTACTTCTAAAGTTGCGAACTTGGGTCCCCCCAATATTAAGATCACGCCAAATGAGGTAAAGTCAAAAATGAACACGAGCAATGCTGCAGCAGTGATCGCCGGGCCGATTATCGGCAGGGTGATCTTGAAAAAAGCGGTCATGCGGTTGGCACCAAGAATCCTGGCAGCTTGATTCAAACGAGGATCAATATGCGACCAGAAATCACCAACCATACGGAGAACGATGGTCGTGTTATAAAATATGTGGGCGAGCAGAATCGCATAGATGGTATTTGTAAAATGAATTGGAGCTGCCTCCAGACCAAATAACCTCATTGCAGCTAAATTCACCCAGCCTCGAGGACCCAGAAGTGCATAAAAGGCAGCTGCAACCACAACCGTTGGAATAACGAATGGGACTACTGATAATGCTTGGATTAATGATTTGCCTCGAAATTCGTATCGAGCAAATAGATAAGCTCCGGGTAATCCAATGGCTAAAGTCAATAGAGTTGAGAGAGCTGCTTGCCAGATTGTGAACCACAAAACTTGGCGAATGGATTGTGATTTTAAAGCTTCAATGACAGGAGTTAAGAGATCAGTCCCTTGACTCTCAAAACTAACTTTGATAATACTGGAAAGAGGAAAGAAATAGAAGATCCCTAAGAATGTTAACGGCAATAACCACAATAAACCTAACGAAATCAATCGACGGACATTTATCTTCTTGTTTGGATCCATTCTAAACAGCTTCAACGCAATACAAGCTGTGTCCACTCATTAATCCACTTCTCACGGTTGACAGCAATATCTTCATAGCTGACAGAGGCGGGATTTTCAGGGATGGCTAAATATTTCTCAAAAACATCATTAAGTTTTGCTTGTCCATTGACTGGAAACACGAACATCTGGAGAGGAATTTCTTCTTGAAACTCCGGGGAGAGCATGAAGTCAATCCATTTTTCTGCTAAATCGCGATTCTGAGTTCCTTTGAGGATGCCAATGAATTCTATCTGGCGGAAGCAAGCACCATCACTCACTACTGCCGCGGTGGGAGATTCCGTAATGGGGGTTTCGGAATAGATGACTTCAAATGGAGGGCTGGAGCCATAAGATACGACGATTGGTCGTGAGCCTCCGGAGCGGGTGAATTCCTGGTTATAAGCAACTTCCCAATCATTAACTACCAGCACATCATTTTCTACCAATCCCTGCCAATATTCTAAATATCCGGGATCCCCATAATACCCAATTGTTGCTAATAGAAAAGCCAATCCAGGTGAGGAGGTAGCGGGATTCTCAACTACGACCAATGCTTTATATTGGGAGTCCAGTAGGTCATCGAGATTTTCAGGGGGGGGGAGGCCTTGGTCTTCAAAGAAAGACTTGTCAAAATTAAGACAAACATCCCCAAAGTCAACCGGTAAGGCACCGTACTCCATATCGAGCTTAAAATTATCATCAATTGCGGATAGCCGAGGGGATCGGTATGGCTCGAATATGTCTTCCTTGAGAGCTCTGCTGAGATAAGTATTATCCACACCGTAGAGCACATCTGCTAGTGGTTTATCTTTTGCCAGAATTGCTTTGTTCACCGTGGTTCCTGCATCACCGGATTTAAGAAATCTGACTTCTACTCCATGCTCTGCTTGAAAATTTTCCAGCAGCTGTTCTGAGATCGAGAATGAATCGTGGGTCATGACCGAAAGGGTGCGAACTCCCTCTTGCTGAGATGATTCAGGGTCAGAAACAAAACCGCAGGCGGTTGTTAGAATTACTAATGCCAGAAAATAGACCAACTGTATTGAAACTCTTGCTTTCATCCTCTTACACCTCTTTGCTCTCTGTCAGGATGTCCCGGTGAATTAACAGCATTTTTCCTTTTCCGATTTGAACCTGAGCGGAAGTACCCACTAATTCATTGGAAACACTGAGAGTATTGCCCTGGGGAAGATCGACATGGTTTAACTGCCAACGTAAACCTTGGGTAGACACATCTGTAACATCTTCAGATAAAGGGATCAGGGAAACTATATCCCCTGGGTTTCCCAAAATTGAGATCGTATCGTGATTCCTCATTAGATAAGCCGTATCAGGCTCATCAATTACGACCAGAGACAATGGTTCCCATTCACTTCTGGTTAACAGCATCAAATTAGCCAGACTTAGATCAAGTCGACCTCCGAGAACACCATAAAAAATCACATCATCCACTTGATGTCTGAGCGCATATGTGAGGGCCAATTCTAAATCTGTCTGATCCTTATCCTCAGGGTAGACAAGTATCTGTGTCTCCTGATTTTTCAGATCTGCCAGCAGCGCTGGAGAAATTGAATCCATATCTCCAATTACGAGAGCTGGATGAATATCTAGATCGCGACAGTGTTGTGCTCCTCCATCTGCAGCGATCACAAGATCATCTTCCCTTAATTGGGAGAGGACTTTGGCAGGATTATGGAGCTTTCCATTCGCAAATATGATTGCCCGCAAAAAAAATCCTCCTTCCGGGTGGAGGAGGGCTTTCTAATTCTTCCAAACTGCATTCCCTCCGCCGGCATGATCCGGATCAGGTTCGTGGGTCGAGAGCTTACCGCTCTCCTCTCAGTCTGTGACAATCAGACTCCCCAAGCAACGTGTCTATGTAACTTGAGTATAAGCTGGCTTGATCGAGATGTCAAGAAAAGATCAACGAAAAGATCAACGCACGCGTCGTTTCCAGATGGACTTTATTTCTAATGAACTGGGATCTTCTCCGGGCGGGAGATGGACAAAATCTGTCAGTAAACGGTTGAATTTACTGGGTTCATCAAGCATTGGGAAATGCCCTGATTTTTCGAATATGTGATATTGAGCTCGTTCCGGCAAGAGATCTAATTGTTCGTTTGTGGGACTATAGATTGCCTGATCATTTTTTCCATGAATCCAGAGGGAAGAGACAGATATACGATTAATCAGCTGGCGCCAATTTACCTCATCAAATTGATCAAAGGATGTCGTGATGGCTTTTGGATCTGCTTTTTTTGCGTCTTCCCTAGACTCAATGGAGGTTGAATGATTGCTAAACAACCAATCAGCAGAATCGATTGGAGACTGGGATTGTAATCGAGGATGAGCATTTTGATTTCCCATTGGAAAGCTGACCACCATTAATCGCTCGACAATATTCGCAAAATCTGCTGCGAAATAAATCGCGATTATGCTCCCCAATCCATGACCGACGAGAGTTATACGACCAACTCCCATCTGGTTAATAAAGCCTCTGAGAAGTTCGACTTGCTGCTCAAGCGCGTATCTGGAAGCAATTTTCTTGGTTGCCCCGTAGCCCCAGAAATCGATTGCATAGGCGCGAAATCGGGATGAGGTGAACTGCATGCTTGGAATCCAATAACGCCAGGATCCAATCCAGCTGTGCAGGAAAATCACTGGTTTTCCATGACCTAAAACTTCATAGTGTATGATGGCGTCTTCTTGGATAATTGCGCTCATTAATTATTCTCTATCCCCACCCACATGGTGCCTGAATTAATTCTCAAGCAGTAATAAACTCTCCTCACCTGTATGACTGGCAAGTAACTCTTTTAATCGCTTCAGAAGTTGGTCGGGTGCAAATGGTTTTAGAATATAGTCTATGGCTCCCGTTTCATAGCCTGTATTTATCTCAGACTCCTGCCCTTTCGCAGAAAGAAATACCACCGGAATGTGTTTTGTCTGAGGGTTGGTTTTGACCTTTTTGCAGACCTCATATCCGGACATACCAGGCATACGCACGTCAAGCAGCACAAGATGGGGTAGTTCTCTGCGGATCACTTCCCAAGCCTCTAACCCATTTGAGGTCGGAATGACCTCATAACCACCATATTGCAAAGTGAATGTGATCAACTCAAGGATGTCACGCTCATCCTCAGCGATTAATATTTTGAACATATTCCTCTCGAATATTGATGGCGTGCTTCGAATGATCATATATTGGCAGAGTGAACGAAAATATGCTACCTTCACCTTCAATGCCGCTGCTCTGGACCCAAATACGGCCGTGATGCATATTGATAAGCTTGGCAACAATACTCAAACCTAATCCAGTTCCGGCTGTTGCGATTACCATGTGATTATCCCCACGATAGAATCGATCGAATATGCGATCTTGTTCTTTGGGAGAGATTCCAACACCATTATCACTGATATCAATTTGAATCTCATCTCCAACTCGATGAGCACTCAAAGAAACCTTCCCATTTTCGAGCGTGTAGTGGAATGCATTCCCGAGCAAGTTGATCAGGATTTGACGAATTCTCTCTGGGTCGCCATTGATGGGGGGGAGGTCGCTTGGCAGCTGGATATCAAACATCATGGTTTTATTCTCAGCGACAGTAAGACGATTGATCTCCAGCATCACGTCATCGATTAATTCAGTCAAATTCAAAGATTGTAAATTCAAGTTGACCTGCCCAGCCTCGATTCGAGAAAGATCTAGCAGGTCATTGACCAAAATGGTTAGACGTTCCGTGTTCTCTTGAACTACCTCCAAAAATCTCTTTTGCTGATCGGACAATACCCCTGCCACTCCCATGAGTAAGATGTCCACGTAGCCTTTTATGGAGGTCATCGGGGTTCGCAATTCATGACTCACTGTGGCGACGAATTCGGATTTCATGCGATCAACTTCTATCAGGTGTGTAATATCTCTGAAAACAGATACGGTACCGAAAAATTCTTCATTGTTGATCACTGGAGCGAGGTTTACTGAGAGAACATTCCCGTTCTCTAAACCAACTTGTTCCGTAAAAGTATTCATGGGATTGAAGGAAAAGGGATCTTGAGTCCAGGTTTTGATGGTTTCAATCCAGGCTAACGCAACTCCGTCAAATAAATCGGAAAAGTGATCCACTGGTCTGCCAATCAGCTCAGCTCGATTCATTGCTAACATTCTCTCGGCAGAATGGTTGAAGAGTGTAATCTCCCCATTCTGATCGGTGACAAGAACTCCATCTGCGATGGCTTCCAAAATTGATCGAGAGCGACTGGTTTCCACCCTTTGATCTCTGAGGAGGGTACTCAATTCTTCTTTTTGATTCAAGGTGAGATGGTAAAGTTCTGCGTTCTTAATCGCGACCGCCATTTGATTGGCTGCAGCCTGGATTAAATCGAGCTGTTCCACAGAAAATTTTCCAACCTCAGGATAGTAGAGCAATAAGACTCCCAATAACTGGTCTCCCATGATGATGGGAGTACCTACCGCACTGCGGTGGTGGTACCAGCTGTTGGGCAATTGGATCCATCGTTCATCCTCCAGAACATCATTTATTAATACCGACTTTCGGTTGCCGATAATCCATCCTACGAGTCCTTGATTGATATTCAACGCAGATGGCATACCTCCTGGAGGTAGTGGCGTAGAGTATCCAACTGTAGCCAAATGGGTTAATTTCCTGTTGTCTGTTTGAAGCACCATGCAGGTGGCATGGCTTGCGCCAATAACATCGTTTAAAACCTCTAAAGTACGTTGGAGAATCTGCTCGAAATCCAGACTGGAAGATAATTCCGTCATTATGCGGAGTAGTGTTTCGTTACGTTGGTGTTCTAATCTAAGCTGCTGTGTTTTTTGCTGATATTTTTTATCGAGCTCTTGTGTCAAATCCAAAGTCTCATCATCTTTGGATGCTGAGGCAAGGTCAAAACTGGACAGCAAACTCGGTTTATCTACTTTTGCCGGTAAGCTTACTGTTTGGCTTGACGAAAGGGAATTTTCGAATGAAATATTACCATTCCCGATTCCCCGAAATGCTACCAACATCGCAGGCGAAGAATTATGAGGCAATCTATAAGATTTACCTTCGATCAAGCGTTCTCCGATATTGAGACGAGCTTTTCCCTCCCGCGTGCATAAAGCGAAAAATGATTCCTTGGGATGCATCTCCGAGGCGAGTTCTTCCAAGCTGGTTTTCCCACCATTTAAATTGAACAGCTCCTTGACTGCCGAATTTGAATAAGCGATTTTACCACCCGGCTCCACCAAGAAATATGCTTCGTAATGATTGGGTAGATGGACTGGAAGTCTTGGTTTAAAATGCAGATTCGAATTTTGGGAGGCTTTTGATAAATACCGAATCAATTGGGAAAGGAGAACATATCCCAGCAACCCAGATAGGAGTAGAATTGCACTCAAACTCAAAGGAGTCAAATCAATCATAAATTAAGTAATCTCACGCCGACGAGCTTCTGCTGCCATCTCAGTAATTTCCCGGATATCAGTAAACTCCTGTTCGGATGGGGAAACAACACCAATGCTGATGGAGATAATTGGAGATTGCTCTGGAGCACCACCACCTCCAGAATACTCGATATATCCCTTTTGACGGTCTAGATAATTATAGTGAGTGAGTATATCCTCGGAAAAGCGGGTGAGTAAATTCTCTTTTACTGCAGAGGCACAATCTTCCGTGGTGAAGACAACGAAATGGTCATTACCAGTGTGCCCAATAAAATCATTGATGGTTCCAAATTCATCAACGATCTCTCCAATCAACATAGCTGTAAACCGGAGGATATTATCGCTGGCGACAAAACCATAAGCTTCCTTAAAAGCATCGAAATTTGTAAGGCGGATATCAATAAAAGCCCAGCCTTCTGTGTGAATGATCTGGCGGAGCTGATCCTCTATTAATTGACCGGAAGGTAAGTTCGTGTGGGGTTCTGTTAAACTTTCCCGCTCCGAACGAACAATAGCGTTATAAACCCGCAATCTCAACTCTTCGATATCAAACGGTTTGGTAATATAATCATCTGCGCCTAATTCCAATCCCTGCAGTTTGTCACTGCGTTCATCTTTTTGAGTTAGAAAGATTACCGGTATATGACTGGTGCGAGTATAAGTCCGCAAGGTTCTACAAACCTCGTATCCATCAATATCCGGGAGCATAATATCTAAAATAATAAGATGAGGCAGTCTTTGGCGGGTTTTTTCTAGCGCCTCGGAACCTCGCACAGCGATATCGACATCATAATGAAGACCCCCGAAATATATTTCCAGCATATTGGCGATATCAATGTCATCTTCAACGATGAGAAGTCGTGATTTTGCCATTTCCAACTCCCTGTATCAACTAGCTAATTATCACTTGATAAGAAATATATCAATCACCAATATTGTGAACAATCTGCTTAGGAATGAAATTCCAAGAGGATGGTTCAGCTACTCCGTTTCTAGGATAGAGACGGGAATGAAGACCAGCAAAAGAAAGGCGGTGATGATCGCTATCTTCATACAGGATATCTTTTTCGATCACCCGCCTCTCCTGGGAAGCGAATAAGACCACATCAGACTCAATCATTCTTCCAGGAAATACAATCATGCCAGAGCCCAACCGGCAATTATGACCGACACAACCACCAAGAATAGGACGGTTCGCTACTTCGAGCTGGTCATTACCATTTCTGGCGCGGATTGGAGTCGGCAATAAATTAAAATCCGTAAAAGTTGATCCAGCACCAATGAAAGATTTCCTACCTACAACAACCATCTGCAGGCAGGTGTTCTGGGCAACCATGCTATTCTCCATAAAGGTGCTCATGAATAGTGAAGCTCTGAAAGGTAAAAACGATCCATCACCAACAACGGATAACATCAATTGACAATCTTGTGAAATATTAACATTATCCCCAATTATGCAATTTTCGATTACAGCGCCAGCATTGATGGTTACATTATCCCCGATTGTAGTAGGTCCATGGATCACAGCTCGGGGATCGATTGTACAATTGCGTCCCACTTTAACCAATTCCGAACACTCTAAGACTTGCTTTCCTTCATAAAGTGCCCTTCCCAATATGCGAAGCTTGTAAAATGGATCTCTTTTCAGGTGCTCTTCAAATCTCAACCCACGTTTAAATAAACCAAACACTACATCAGCGATAAAAATATGTACCCAAGAATCAATCGCCAGCATGCTGCGTATAGGCACATGGAAGATCAAGTCTTTTTGGTTGAATGATATATATGGTGGAACATGGTAACTGCCCGCCTCATGAGCCAACATGTCGATGATGACAGGTTCCGCTTCTTGGTCAAACCCATCTGGGTAATACCATAGATCAGCTAAGAAGGTATTTCCCTGAGGTGTGTAAGAAGTCGATAACGGTAAAGCGTGTTCTCTAAATGCTAAATCGTTAATTGAAAAGCCTGCTCGGCAGGGGATCATTCTTTTCTGAGCTTGAGCGAGAAAAGTGCTCATAAATGCTGAATCAAAATAAAGGTTATCCCGGTAAACAATACCCGGTCCATCAAAATGTGGTACAGGTGCTCCGTCTGTAATCTCGATTTCCTGGTCAGTGAAGCGAGACAACACATCGCGTTGAATTAACCAGAGTGGTTTATTTTGAATGCGCAGATCACGCGCGCGTTCATTGAATGGGGGTAAATATCGCGGGTCCTTGATAATTATTTTTAACATAACTGTCTACCAATAATAATTCTTATCATCGAAAGTAAATTTTTTAATAACCATCTAAATAGGATTTTAATTTACTTTTAAATTGGTGTGGTTCATCCAGCATGATGAAATGACCGGCGCGCTGGAACCTTTCTATTTGCACTCGCTGCAGGTATTTATCTAGAATGCTCCACTGATTTGGGTTCACAATTACATCTCTATCCCCATACATTCCCATTACTGGTTGGTAAATAGGAGCTAGTTGGTGGGTCAAATCAGTTTGGCGCAGGGAAGATATGCTGAGCAGGAAAGACTCCATCGTTACATGGTTCAAATCTTTATTGATCATTGCTGGCCATTGACTTTCGCGGGTGATAATCGGGGCTGCAAGCCGGATTCCAAACTTCAGGACATCCATCATCCTATACACCATTTTTGCTATAGCTCTAATACTGGCTAACTTCAATAAAACGGATAAAGATGATCCATTGATTGGGGAACCAATGACAACAACTTTGCTCACTCTTTCAGGATGATTGATTGCCATAGATAGACTTACTGTGCCGCCCATAGAATGTCCGACGAGAGGTGCATTCTTGATCCCAAGCTTCTCCATGAAATCATTTACCAGTATCACGAAATCAGGGACCGTGAATGAATCTCGCCGATTATCAGATTCTCCAAAACCCCAAAAATCTATTGCGTAAGTACGGTAAGAAGGGCCAAGAAAATCCATGGTTTCCTGCCAGAGACCCCAAGACTCCAACCACCCGTGTAATAATATTACCGGGCGACCTCGTCCATATACTTCGTAATGGACACTACCATGATCAGTGATAAGTGACGACATGAAATACCATCTTCCTAAGACACCGCTTGGAGGTCAACAACCTCTAATTCCGCAAGTATGCTGTATAAAAGCTCCAGCAAAACATTCTTTACGGAATCTTTGTCGGTAGCAACGCATTCCAGAAGTTTAATCTCTGAGCTTAATCGTAAAGCGATGCGCATATCATCAATATCCCAGGCATCCTCGCAATCTTGCTTGTTTGCAGCGACCACATATGGGGTAGGTGCATAAGCGCGGAATGTTTCCAAGATCTTCCTCGCCTCTCGAAATGTCTCTGGACGATTGCTGTCGATGATAACTACAAATCCCAGCATACCTTCGGATAAAATTTCCCACATGAAATCAAATCGTTTCTGACCTGGGGTACCAAAAAGATAAAGCACCATTTCATTGTCCACGGTAATGCGTCCAAAATCCATGGCAACAGTTGTGGTTTCCTTGATGCGCTCGATTTCAGAAGAAATCCTGCGTTCTGTGGACACAACATCAATCTCACTCACAGATTGAATAAACTCAGTTTTTCCTGCATTGAATGGACCTGTGACGACCATTTTTAACGTTTGCATATCCGATATCCAATATATTTATAAAGAACGGATGCGATCGATGATGCGGAATATGAGAGATTTTCCTTCTTCCTTGTCCACTTTGACCAGCTGATCGGCAAGTTGGATTGGTGGTGGTGTCCCATGAGGGGATTCAGGGCGAACCATTTCTACGATGCCTGTTTGCACCAAGCTATAGACTACCTGTCGGATTTGAAGATCAGTCAGATCGGTGACGCGTGCGATCTGACTCAGGGTATTTTTTGGATCTATATAAGGGATTACCTGCCATTCCTCGGAGTTTAATTTTAGATTGGCGACATTGGCTTCTGGACGATCAACAAATTTCACACCGATTTCCAAGCTCGGGATTTCATCCTCCAGATGTTCTAACTCCTGAATTTGCCGTGAGCCTTCAAGTATCAAGTTTTCCAGGCTCACCCGAACAGTTATCTTATCTTCCGGAGGGCAGATATCTGTTTCAAATTGAAAAAAACCTTCCATCCAGGTGAAGAGACGATTAACCACATCGACAAAATGAGTTTGCAGACTGAGAAGAATATCTTGCTGACTGAAGTAATTGGCATTTATTAACAGCAAACCTAATTCCTTGTCGCTCATTCCATTCACGTTAGCTTTGATGCCATTGTATTGAGCGGATGACAAGAGTTGATTCTTATGTAGAATTCCAACAAGACTATTGTCATCTTGGCCGGTATTTGCATATGCCAATTTCCCATCGGTAAAAAACACCTCAACAGCTTCGTTTGACCTTTCGACTACCAAAGTACCGGACTTCTGAGCGAGAGTAATCAAATTTAGAAGTTGGGTGAGCGTAAAATCATGAAGATTACCTTTGATTGTCATATTTTCCTCTTGATGTTCTGGTGTTTATAAACTCACATTTTCTGACGAACTAATCCAGCAATTGTCGAGATTCCACATCACTCGTTGATTGCCTTGACATGCATTCGGCTTGTGTATATAATCCATACGCTATTTTCCTCGATAGCTCAATTGGCAGAGCGAGCGGCTGTTAACCGCTAGGTTCCAGGTTCGAGTCCTGGTCGAGGAGCCTTGACCATCATCCTTGTGAAGCAAATCTCAACGAAAAACCATTGCGATTTTTCCAAGAAAGTAAATATTTATTGCTAGATTGTATCAAAAAAAGGCGTCTCATCTATTGGAGACGCCTTACGATTGGTATACAATTCTGATAGGCAGATTATGCCATTATCAATCCGTTTTCTTCTCTGATACCTTTTTGGAATCTTTCTTTTCTGTCCCCTCACTTTCTGATTTTGATTTAGTTTCGCCCTCCCCCTCTTCTTTGCTGCTGCCGTTTTTCCGGGAACCACCAGATGGTGAACGATGGTCTGTAGCGTAAAATCCAGATCCTTTGAATACAATGCCAACAGGCGTGAAAACTTTCCGGAGAGACTTCTTAGAACACTCTGGACAGACTGAAAGAAGTTTTTCCGAAAATTTCTGGTGCCGGTCAAACCGGACACCACAATTATCACACTGGTAGGTATAAGTGGGCATCTCTCAAATAAGCTTGGTTAGTTTTAATTGGGTACGAATTGTCAGAGATTATAGCGCGCAATAATCCCAAGTGCAAGGCATGCTGCGATAGAAATTTATTAATAATCTTTCGATTTGGTTGAATGAAAATTATGAAACAAGACATTTTGAAGTAATGGGGGTTAGTTTAGGGTAATAATTTTATAATATATGGCTTGACTTAGATGCTGAAATTCAGCTATTGTTTTTCATCCATGGGGCCAGAGATCGGTAGGGAGACCACAAAGTTGCTGCCTCCACCAGGTCGGTCCTTCACCCAGATTTTCCCTCCATGAGCTTCCGCAGTCAAGCGACAATATGTCAATCCTAGTCCAGATCCACGTTTTCGACTTGACCGGTTTGGAATTTGAAAGAAGCGATCGAATATTGACTTTGAATATTCTGCGGGAATCCCAGGTCCGCGATCGCTGACATGTATCTCGATGATACTCTGGCCAGTAGTCAGAACCTTGATGATAATATCTTCTTCCTCAGGACTGAACTTTAAAGCATTGTCGATGAGGTTGTTAATTACACGATGAGTTTTATTCTCATCCAAAGTAACCAGCGGAATATTTTGAGCTGGTTCAAACCTGATCCCTACATTGTAATCTTTCGCCAGAGCATAAAATTCCGAGATAGAATCCTTCAGAAGTTTCTCCACATCTACTTTTGAAAGTGATAAATCAATTTTTCCGGATTCCATCCTGTTGATTTCCAGGATCGATTCAACCATGGCAAGCATTCTTCGGGAGCTTCGTTGAGCGATTTGGATCGATGGCTCGAGGATTCCCGCAGGATCTCCACTAGCGAAAGCATCATTTATGACATCTAAGGCGCTGATCGTTGAGCTTAATGGAGAACGTAGGTCGTGTACAAGCGTCTCGCTGATCAGATCTTGATCTTGTTTCAACTGGTATTCATCGGTAATATCCCGCAGGGTGATGATCAATCCACTCAGGTGATCTGATTTGTCATGAACTTGGATAAGGGAGCGTTCAATGAATAATTCCGGTGGCTGGTTAACCAGTCTATATGCGTATTTTTTTGAAGGATGGGCAGCGTCATTGTGGAGCTGATCAAGAATTTCGCCCACTTCCAAAGGTGAAAAACCAATTGCTTCTGCAACAGCAGGGGGTAAATCTGGAAATTTTTGCCCAATAAATTCACTTTGAGGTAATCCGGTCAAATTCGCAACAGCTTCATTTATTAATGTTATTTTTCCGTCAGAATCGATCAATATTAATCCATCACGTACTGAGTTGAGAATAGTGGTTAATCGATCCCGGCCGATGGTTATATCCGATGAGAGTAACGCATTGTGCAAAGCGATCTCGATCGCAACACTGGTTTGTCCGGATAGGATGCTGAGCAGATTGAGATCATCCTGGGAGAATTCAGTCTCTGGAGTCATTGAGAATAGTGCCAGACAACCAATTGTATGTTCGGAGGTAATCAAAGGTACACCAATCCAGGCGTATGGTGCATCTTCGCCAGCGGGTAAACCAATCTCGGATAATTGCTGCCTGCCATTATGGGGGAGCAATATCGGTTTACCCTCCAGGATGACTCTATCAGTCAGGCGATCTGTCAATGGTCGTCGCTGCCAATTCTGTCGTAATCCATACTTTACCGCTAATGGGTACCAGATTTGCTGATCGACAGGATCTAATAATGCCACATAGAAATTATCAACGTTTAACAGGTTGGTGACTTGAACCTGAATTGAACTGAGCAGTTTTTCTAAATCAATATCCGAACCGAGAATCTTACTGATTTCCTCCAGAGCAGATAACTCTTGAAATCTGCGTTCGAGATTTTTTCGTGGGGCATTAAGATAGAAGATTAATAATCCCAGGGCGAAGGTCGACACACCTAAAATTATCAATGCCCCGTCCCCGATCAACGGATATATCAGCAAGGTAGTGAAACCAAAGAACGTTGGTAGAATCTCAGTTGATATCAGTGCCAAGATATCCCAATTTTCTCGGGTGGATCGATTCGCAATTAGATAATTGCTGGCAGTTGAATAAAAAATCCCGTGGACTGTACCAAAGAAGATACCTGCTCCTAGGATCAAGATCCATCCCTGGCTAACACCCATATTCAGGGAGGAAACCCCCTTTGTCATTCCAAATAGTGATAGCGTTAATACCAGGGTCGATGAATTGAGTCCAAAATCGAATAATCCTGCCCAGAGAGGGGATTTTTGATTTGAAGAGAAAGATAACAATCGGGAGGGGAAGATGAGTTGAAGACCGACTGCGACACCTATTCCTATTAAACATGCCCATACAGCAAGCCCTGTGCCATATATAAGTCCCGCGGAAAACAAGACGATATGGATCAGTGAATACTTATTGTTGAATAATTTAAGCGGGAGAAATTCAAGTATGCCAATAATTACCAGCAGGCTAATCAGAGGGATATATTGATCTTGAATTGGTGGGGATAAAATCGTTCCTAAAATCAAAGAAATGAAGCTTATTGTGAGAACGATGATTTGAAAATGTCTTTGGGGTGGGGTCTCGATTTTAGGCATTCTTGGCATGCCATGGAAACGTTATCTGCTTGACTGTGAAGTGGGAGTTGGTCGAGCAGTGGAGGATGGGCTAGGAGTCACTGAAGCAGCATTTGGAGTCCTGGTACTTGTAGGACTTGGTGTGATTTTTGTTGGTTTTGGTGTCATTGTTGGGGAGGAAGTCGGTGTTACCATGGTGGGGGTAGCCGTGGGTGGGTGGGGTGAGCTGGTCATAGTTGGAGTGGGAGTCAATTGGATTATGTAAGCTTGAGCTTCTGAAATCCAATCCGCAGGGATATCCTCTGATGGTAAATCTAGAAGAGCAATAAAATCTATTCCTGCCGACTTGATATTTCCCATTAAATCAAAGGTTTTGGCGCGCCAATAGTATACCTCAGCTTGCTGTTGTTCGGTTTCTATGAGCAGCTCGCTCCCGGCGTATTGACTTATCGCATCTTCATATCGTTCTGACTGAGATAATGCCCTGGCAAGACCCAGGCTGGCCAGGAATGACTCCCGGTCAAAATTTCGTGCGATGAATAAGTCATTAACAGCTAATTGTCCTTCACCTAGCTCCAAAAACGCATAGCCACGATTAAGCAAGGCAATAAATGAGTTTTCATCTAAAGTTAAAGCCAGATCAAAAGCTTGCATTGCTTGTTCAATTTGGTTTCCACTTTCGAATAGTGCCCGACCATATGTTGCCCAGGTATAAGAATCATCTTTTACATACCGCAAGTAAATTTCTAAGAAATGACTAGCCTGGTCTGCATTTCCAGATAATAAGTTCAGCTCACCTAAGGTCTGATAAATACTTAGAATGGTTTGATCAAGCTCGTAAGCCTTTTCAGCGGCATCAAATGCCTGTTCAAAATCTCCGGTATGTATCAAAGCTTGCGACAGGTAAGCATATATTAATGGTGAATCAGGGATGATTTTCTCTGCAGATTCGATCAATTCCAAAGATTGTTCATAATTACCCAAAGACAAATGGAATGCAATCAGGTCTAAGTGCGCATTAGCCAGGTTGGGATCTATATTCAGTGCTTGAGTCAAATCAGCTTCAATATCGAATTCTGGATCTAAAACAGACAACGCTCTTGCACGACCCAAGTAGGCAGGAGCGAAATTTTGATTAACCTCGATGGCTTTTTCGTAGGCATAAAGTGCATTCTCTGGTTCACCCAATAATAGGTATGTTTCACCCAGGTAATAATGAATGTCTGCAGAATCTGGTTCTGCTTGCGCGGCCTGCTTCATGAAAAAGAGCATTTCTGGGTAATTCCCATTGTTAAATGATCTCATTCCTGCTCGATAAGCTTCTGTTACTGGATGAGGGGTGTTCACGTATAGAGGAGTTGGGGTGTAGGTAGATTCAAGAAACATCCATAGAGGAGTTGGCCCAATGAAAGTTGGTGTGGGTGTAACTACCCTTGGAGTGTTCGTTGGAAGAAGTGTCGCTGTTGCGGCGATTGTCTCAAAAATCGGTGTAACGGTTAACTCTACTCGACCAAAATATGCAGAGCTGTTGATACGAGGTCCAATGAATGCCAGGAAGATAAAACCTAAAACTAATATACTTGCCCCCATGTACATCGCAATTCGAATAATTCTTCTGGGTTTGCTTTCGAGAGCCGCTGTTTTGTAGGTCTCTCGCCAATTACGAGGTTGAACGGGGGCTGGTTGAAATCCTTTCTCAGGAGAAGAAACGCCCACCAGCAAGAGTCCAAGATGAGCAGCACGGTTTTCAGGCTGCAGGTGAATTACCTTCTGCAGACAATAAATTCGCTCTTTTGCTGATTCGACAACCGAGCTCATCCAGAGCCAATATTTTGGATTGGATTGATTGGCTCTAAGAAGACGAGTTAATAAATCCCGAGCGCGTTCCCGGTGACCATTAGCTACCGCTTCAATCGCTTCTTGGAGCATTTTATCGTCAGCCATTACGAACCTCACAGCCGAATATAGCATAGTAGAAGTCTGCATACAAGATGAGAGAGCCTTGCCTCATATATCTGTAAGGTCAGGTGGCTGGGTTATAATCCCGGCTATGTTGTTCGAGAACAGCTTAATATTTATCCTGAAGGGATTTTTGGTGATAGTTGTGTGTGGTCTAACAAGCTGTGCTGCTGATCAACCTGCTCCTTCGATGACGGTTCCCAAACAAGTGGAATTAACCCCGTATTCAAGTCCTACTCCAAGCGAAACCCCTGAAATAAAAATACCCAGTCTGATTACTCCGACTCAATTGCCTCCTCCAACATCGACACCAGTAATTTATATAATTGTTGAAGGTGACACAATGCTGGCAATTAGCATACGACATGGAATAGGTCTGGAGGAATTGCAGGCTGCAAATCCGGATGTCAATGCGAGATTGCTCGTGGTTGGAACTGAATTGGTTATTCCATTAGGAGATAATATTCCTTCCAGCCCGGTCACAGCGACACCCATTCCGATCAATATTACCAGTACCAATTGTTATCCAGCACCGGATGGTATTTGGTGCTTTATATCCATCGCGAACGATCGCGCCAGACCTTTGGAAAATATCTCTGCCCAGGTCCTCCTTCATAATAATTCTGGTGAATTCATTGCCGAGGGAACTGCAATCGGAGCAATAAACCTGCTGCCTCCCGGTGAAGAATTCCCCCTGGTTGTGTTTTTTCCAGGAAGTCATTCTTCTGAGATTATCGCGACAACAAATGTACTGACTGGTCAACCAATTCCCAGGAATGATGCTCGATATTTAAACGCCTGGTTGGAAGTAGACGAAGTGGTAATGAGTGAGGGAGGCTTGCAAGCGGAGGTGCTTGGTACTGTTGGACTACCAGCAAAGAGTCAACCTGGCAATCTGGTATGGATACTGGTGATCGCCTACGATAGTGATGGAAATGTGGTTGGTGTTCGGAAGGATGAGCAAATTGGTCACTTCGAACCGGGATCAAGCAAGCAATTCGATATTGAGGTGTTCAGCCTCCACTCCTCGATTAGTGATATAAAGGCTTTCGTTGAAGTGCGTCCTTAATTGGGTTCAGAAAAGTGGGAAACTGGCTGAAATCTTTTAATTTGATTTTGATCCAATTCAGGAAAAAATACTAAATGGAATGGGGGTGAATACCAGAACGAAAACTACCAATCCGAAAACCGCCAAAACTTTACGACGGGGGTCAAGTTGGGTTATCTGATCGAGAGGTTCGGCGTGTGAACGACCCAATAAAAAGATTAAGAAGGCCCACAACCACCACCCCGACCAGACAGTTCCCATGATTATTAATGCTACCAACACGAAAGGTAAAATTATGCGAGATCTTTTTCCGAACAGGGCGTAGAGGATATGACCACCATCGAGCTGTCCTGCAGGAATGAGATTAAGTGCGGTGATGAGTAATCCAGCCCATCCTGCCCAAGCAACCGGGTGAAGCACGACATCGATCGCACCATATGGAATTGGTTGTCCGGTAAAGAAATATCGCAGCCAGTAGATCAGCGGATTAATTCCACTAAGGCTTGCTGGAGCAGGCAACCAGTTTCCAAAAACGATGAATTTCATCATCAAATAAAGAAGAGAATTACCTTCCAAACTGATGGCCTGTCCTTGAGCCAAGAATAATGGCAATTTGTCGGTTTGCGATAAGTATAAACCCAGGAAAAGAAGGGGGATAGCGATTACTAATCCTGCTAATGGTCCAGCGATGCCAATATCTAATAAGATCCTTTTATTCTTCGGAGGTTCTTTTAACTGAATGAATGCTCCCATCGTTCCGAAAGGGCTGAATGGGAATGGGATAAAGTAAGGAAGAGTTACTGCAGAGCGATGGTAACGGGCAGCCAGGTAATGACCGAATTCGTGAGCGAGTAAGATGGCAAGCAAGCTGGCAGCAAATGCTATGCCCCGGTATAACGTTGGCAGTAAATGTGGCAGCAATTCGTTCAAGTCAGTTGTCAGCGGCCCACGATACTCAAAAAGTGTCCCAGCAAAAATAACACTTATTCCCGTGAGGATAAATAGAATAAGATTGATCCAAGGATTAGATGGTTTTGGTTTAACAATCCCTTTCAACAAGACAATGATTTCACCATCATCCTCTAGCCTAAAGAGAGGGGTTACATCGAGATTCTGCAAACTTTGAGAAAGCTGCAGATATGCTTCCTGGGAATCGAGCAGCAGCTTTCCACGGTAGCGGACTAAAAAATTTTGTTTTTCATTCCCCCAAGTAACCTCCTCAATTCGGAAAACCTGCTTTACCAGTTGAAGATAGGGATCGGCTTGGGAGGTTGAGTCAATTGATTGTGTATAAGTAATGGTCATAATTCCGCAGCCAATTTAATGATCAAATACCATTGAAAAGTGATTGGTATAAGAGAAGGCGGGAGTGGATGGGAGTCGAACCCACCGCGGCTCGCATCGCGACCCGCCACCGGTTTTGAAGACCGGGGAGCCCACCGGGACCCAACCACCCCCATATATGTCAGTGAGAGATTAATTTCCAGATTGCGGCGAAATTATACCATTTTGTCACTATGACTCAGCATAACTTAAAGATTTATCATTGTTGTATATTGGTCCTTGCCACCATTTTCAGGTTTTCTGTTATATTCAATGTGTTAATTTGCGAATTATACCTATCAAAATTTCAAGATTCACAAACTCAGCGAATAAATCCTTGAGTCACTGCATGAATTGTCCTGGAGCTAAATTATGAATGACAATACTTTATGGAAGCTAATGCGTGAAACCTGGATAAAGTTTGAAGAAAGTTTCGATCCGGCCATCAGATTTTTAGTTTCCAAAAGCAAACTATCCCTAAGAGAGTGGATGCTAATCTTGGCAGCATTGACATTTGAACCAGAGGACACAACCCCGTCACATCTCATGGTGCGGGGACCGTATACCTCCAGTGATCGTTACCTGGCTGGGTTGGAAAAAGCTGCCGAAACTGGATATCTTTACAGGGTTGCGGATGGGCGGTATCGGCTCTCACAGAGCGGAAGAACTGCAGCGGAAGAATTTATCAATGTTGCTCGAGATGCAATGGCATCCGCCGCAATGCTTCCGGAACAAGAATCAATAGTTTTAGCTCATCTGCTTGAGCGATTAGTCAATAATTGTCTGGCTACCTCACCACCACCCGATACATGGTCTATCAAATTGAGTTATAAATTGCTGCCGGCGATCGATAAATCGATGCCTTTTATTGAGCAAGCGATTTCCTGCCTCTCAGCATATCGAGATGATGCTCATTTAGCAGCCTGGTGCTCCTCAGGTTTATCCGCGAATGCGATGGAGAGTTTAACTCTAATATGGCGTGGGCAGGCTGGCTCATTCGATGAGCTAACTAATAAGGTGGCTTTTAGAGGACATCCAGAACCGGTTTATCTCGATGCTCTATCTGAATTGAGAACTAGTGATTATATTTCGGGTTCACGTAATAATTTAAGGATCACATCTGAGGGGAAATTATTTCGAGAGCAGGTGGAAGAAAAAACCGATCGATATTTCTTTCACCCGTGGACATGTCTCACCGAAGGGGAGAAGGATCAAATCGCAGAAATTTTACCCAAAATTGAATTTGGACTATAATCTTACAAATTCCTATTAAATATAGAATTTGCATTTAAATAGATATCAAGTGGAGGCTTTATAGAATGGATGTCAAGGATTTATTGTCCCGCATTAATTCAGATCAGGTGCAGTTTCTCTCCCTGCAATTTACGGATGTGATTGGTTCAGTCAAAAGTTTGGATATCCCGGTATCACGGGTAGAAGAAGCAGTCGATCAGGGTGTCTGGTTTGATGGATCATCTGTCGAAGGCTTTGCCAGGATTCAGGAAAGCGATATGCGTTTGATGCCAGATTTGGACACATATGCAGTATTACCCTGGAGCCCGGTTGGTTCCCGCAGGGCGCGAATATTTTGTGATATTTATTTGCCGGATGGCTCAGCGTTCATGGGAGATCCGCGCGGAACCCTAAAACGAATTCTGAAGCGAATAGAGTCTCGCGGATGGAAATTCAATGTCGGCCCGGAACCAGAGTTCTTCCTTTTCAAACGCAACGGTGTTGCTAGCACTCATCCAGTACCACACGATGTCGGTGGATATTTTGATTTCTCAGCGACAGATGAGGCAGTACGTGTTCGTACACAATTAATGGCCGCGTTAGGTACTATGGGTTTGGTGGTCGAGATGGGACACCATGAGGTTGCGCTGGGCCAACATGAGATTGATTTTGAATACGCTGATGCTCTTAAGGCAGCAGATAATATACTGACTTTAAAATATACGGTTAAAGCGATAGCAGCTCAACAAGACCTCATTGCCTCGTTCATGCCAAAACCAATCTACGGGATGAATGGTTCCGGTATGCATTGTCACCAATCGCTATTTGATGCTCAAGGTAATAACCTCTTTTTTGATCCGGATGATCAATATAATCTGTCTGAACTGGCTCGTGGATTTATCGCAGGTCAACTCCATCATGCGCGAGCTCTTTCCGCAGTGGTCGCTCCAACAATTAATTCATATAAGAGGCTTGTCCCAGGTTATGAAGCCCCAGTTTATGTCGGCTGGGCGCAGATCAATCGTTCAGCTTTGATAAGAACTCCTCTCTATGCTCCTGGGCGAGAGAAATCAATTCGTGCTGAACTGCGCTGTCCCGATCCGAGTGCAAATCCTTACCTGGCTTTAACCGTAATGCTGGCAGCTGCCCTTGATGGAGTAGATCAGGGAATGGACGCTCCTGAACCACTGAATGAGATCAATGTGTATCACTTGACTCGTGAAGAACTCAAACAGCGAAATATCGCGGAGCTCCCCGGCTCTCTGGCAGAGGCTCTGCAATTACTTGAAAGCGATGACGTCCTCAAGGAAGCTATGGGTTCTGTAATTTATGAGAGCTTTCAACGAGCAAAATGGGCTGAAGTTGAAGAGTATCGCACCAGGGTCACTGATTGGGAGGTCGCCAGGTACCTTGAAACTATCTAAATATTATTAACGGTAATAAGAATTGAGCAAATCAGCTTGAGGATATGTCAGAGGAATACATAAAAGTGAGAAGGATTTAGTTTTCATTAACTAGATCCTTTTTTCTTCTCGGATGACCATTTTTCGGGCAGCTTCAGATAATGTAGTGAACACAAAGGGGTTAACCCATTTTTGGGGTTATGCAAGAAATTTGAATTTTAGTTCGGGGACTTGATTACTTACCTGGCTACATCCCAGAATTATCAAACAAATAATTTGTAATCATTTGATTGAATTGTTTTTTGTTTGCCAAGTGAGGTTGGTGACCGGTGCCAGGAATTGTCTTCCCAGTTCCGTTTGGAAGTGAATTTACCAGAGCTGGGAAAGAATTTGTGTTTAGTGTCGCATCTCTAGTTCCCCATATTACTAATGTAGGTGATTGGATTTGGGATAACTTACTGGAAATATCTGGGATTGAATCAGGGATAAAAACTATTTCAGGTGAAGCGCGTTTATAATCCGCGGCTATTTGTTTTCGAGTTCGGTCATCGTAATGGATGAACCCTTCAATATCGAGTGATATGATGAAATGGATTAACCATTGAGGAGCAAGCTCCAGTGCTTTTTGATACCATCCTGGTCTGCGGCTGATAAATCGTAATAGTGGGTTGAGCTGGTTTTTATCGAAATAGGGATCGATCAGCACCATATTGTGAGTTTTATCTGGATTTTGGAGGGCATAGTTTAATGTAATTAACCCTCCCATGGAATGGCCAATCAATGTAAGCTGCTGATCAAAATTAAGTGAATCAATCCAATCAGCAAAATGCTGATAAAGCACATCAAAGGTACACCCACCTGTAGATTTCCCAAAATTGCTGTTTCCATGACCGATCAAATCCGGAGCAATTACCTGATATCCGCAATTAATCAAATCTGGTGTGAGATAGACCCAATCGTAATTGGATGCTGCAAAACCATGTACCAATACAGCTGGTGAGCCTTCTCCTTGTACACTGTAATGTAAATTCCCGTTTTCATTGAACAATATTTTATCCGTCATGATTAATTATTTTCTATAGGGATTTGTTGTGAAGAATTATTTTCTCGCTATCAGAAGTAAATACAGATATAGGCATGTGTATAATTCTTCCAGTTCTATCTAACCTTTTTCCTGTTATTACAATTTTTGTTTATGACCATTCATCAAAGGACAGATCGATAACCAATATCTGAGGAGGCTAATTTAGAATGACCATTAAAACACACACAATCAATCTTAACACGCAAGGAAATGCAGATATTCAAGATATTACCAACCATATTTCACAAGTAGTGGTTGATAGTGGCTTAGAAAGTGGAACCGTGACAGTGTTTACCCCTTCAGCGACCAGCGGATTGACAACAATTGAATTTGAATCAGGATGTATAAGTGATTTGCGGCGCTTGTTTGATGAAATTATTGATCCCCAACGTCATTATGCGCACAATGCTCGTTGGGGTGATGGTAATGGGCATAGCCATGTGAGGGCGGCCTTGTTGGGACCTTCGTTATGTATACCATTTGTCAACCGCAGGTTGACCCTAGGCACCTGGCAGCAGGTAATCTTCGTCGATTTTGACAACCGCCAAAGACATAGAGAATTGGTAGCGCAAATAATTGGTGAATGAGTGATCTTTTACAGGTGAAGTTCTTCCTCACCAGCACGCATTGCGTTGAAAGCTGCGATTGAGACCTCCAGCATCTCGAGATCTGGTTCGCGGGTGGTCAATCGCTGGAGAGCCAGGTTTGGTTTGACGATCAACTTTACGAATGCATAATCTAGGTGGTTGGCTGTCCAGCGAATATACTCATAGGCAATCCCAGCTAAAATGGGAATCATCAAGATCCGACTGGCGAGTCTCAAACCCAATGGCATTGGTCCTAAAAGGGAGAAGAATAAGATCGATAACACCACCAGCGTGAGTAAGAATGCCGTCCCGCAGCGAGGATGTTCAAGTGAAAAGCGCTTGACAGATATGGGGGTAAGGTCTGCACCTGCTTCAAAAGCGTTGATGGTTTTATGTTCAGCACCATGATATCCAAAAACTCTTTTGATATCTGGAATTCTCCCAATAAACCAAATGTAAGCAATCAAGATCAGTAACCTGAGTAAACCTTCTACTACATTGCCGAGCCAGGCAGCTGTGTTTGCCTGGGAGGCATCCAATGAGAAAATTGAAATCATAAATCTTTCGAATAAGTGCCCTACACTAGCGGGCAGAAGGAAGAAAAGTGAAATCGCAAATGCAAGAGATATCACCAAAGTTATGATCAAAGTTGGACCCTCGATCTTTTCATCTTCACCACTTTGGGTGTTCGCTGAGATGGTTAATGCTTGCATGCCTAGTCCCAAAGCGTCCCAAAGTAAAATCATGCCGCGCAAAAATGGGATTTTGAGGATCTTACTGCGATACACGCTGCCTAAATCGTCTTCATGGATGATGATTGAATCATCGGGTGCGCGCATTGCGATGGCCAGGGATTGTTTGCCTCGCATCATTACTCCTTCAATCACCGCTTGTCCACCGTAGGTTGGAAGTCTTAGTTTGTCCATAGGGGGATATTTATTCCTTATTCAGCAAGATTATATATAAAATGAATTATCGTGTCGATTCCGTGATTCCATGTTGGCAGATGCAGTTTCTCATTGGGGCTGTGTGCATTATCGTCTGGAAGAGAAAATCCGCAGTTCACCGAGTCAACATTTAGAAGATCCATAAACAGGACAACAACGGGAACACTGCCACCTTCTCTGCGGAAAAGGGGTTTTTTATTCCATACATGCTGCATCGCAGCTTGCATCGCTTTAACTCCCGGCGATTGTTGGTCTGAAATCGATGCGGGGCTACCGACCAGATTAGTGACTTGATAGGTGACTGTCTGCGGTGTATGGGTCTCAAGATACTGGATCAGCTGTTGGTGAACTTCATCAGGATCTTGGTCAGGAACTAGGCGGGTGGAGATTTTTGCCATAGCCCAAGCGGGAAGGACCGTTTTCGATCCCTCTCCAATGAAACCAGAATATAATCCATTTACCTCCAGGGTCGGTCGAGCACCAACCCGTTCAACGGGTGAATACTCATTTTCTCCCCATAGGGCAGGGGCTCCTGTTTGTTGAAGATAAAAATCAACTCCCATTGGTAATCGAGATAATTCTGTTCGCTCCTCTTGATCAATAATCCGAACTTTGTCATAAAACCCGGGCAATGTAACCATACCGTCTTCATTATGCATTCCCGCAATTAATTCGGCCAAAGCTTGTGCGGGATTGTGGACCACACCCCCGTATATCCCAGAGTGCAAATCATGATCTGGTCCATCAATTCTGACTTCAAAGTATGCTAAACCTCTCAAGGCATAGGTGATTGTGGGTAGATCTGGTGCGATCATACCGGTATCAGGATTTAATGCAAAATCACACTGCAATAAATCCTTGTGGTTTGAAATGAATTCTCCTAAATTTGGAGATCCGATCTCTTCTTCACCTTCAATGAGAAATTTAATATTGATTGACAACTTCCCAGCACTGAGAACAGATTCCAATGCTTTTATGGTTGCCATTACTTGACCCTTCATGTCTGAGGCACCGCGGGCATAAAGGTTATCACCTCGTTGAACTGGATCAAATGCATCCGTAGTCCATAGATCTAATGGTTCTGCTGGTTGTACATCATAATGTCCATACACCAGGACAGTTGGAGCATTTTGATTATTAGCAGACAATTCCCCGAATACTACTGGGTGACCACCTGTCTGAAAAATTTCAACCTTGTCCAAACCAAGGTGATTAAATTGTTGTGCTACCCAATTTGCTGCCCTTTCCACATCTTTTTTACGATCTGGATCAGTCGAAATAGAAGCTATGCTAAGGAATTCTTTAAGTTCATCTAAAAAACGAGGATTATTCGACTTGGCATAATTTAAGGCGGCAGTTCTTGGGTGGGACATTAAATCCTCCATAATATTTTAGTTCTGTTGAATTTTACTCTAGTTACGAACCGAATTTTGTGTCTCTGCGCATAGATATGAACATGATGTAACAGATGATCAGGAAAGCCGTGATAATGCTGGTAAAACCATAAAAGTTCAAATTACTTAAAGGGTTGACCACGCGATAAGCTACATCAACCAGGATTTCCTTAGGTGAAAAGAATATATCCCAACTGTTCCAGCGTGAAAAACGTCCCAGATAAATTCCGATCCCTGCCAGCGCAAGCGCAGTACCAGCGAAAATCCAACTGATAAACCAGCCCAAGTGATTTTTTACCAACAAATGCATCGTGCGCAGGGAGGCGATCGCTAGAAAAAAACCTGTCCAGGCAAAAGCGGCCAGCATGAGAATATCAAACCAAATCGGAATCCCAGGACGCTGCTTAAGATGCAAAAAATCAGTAATGAGATAAGGTGCATTCGGGAAGAATAATAGCCAGAGAAAACCGGGAAAAACGATCACCCACCAGCGACCAGGTCGGGCAGAATACAAAGCAGCTGCCCATATACTGAACAAAAACGGCATCCAAGCCAGAAATAGATTCCAAATTAAGTTTGAATAGGCAAATGAATAACTTAGAATGACTCGTGCGGAGAATAAACCCAGTGCGAATATTGTCGAGAGTAGAATTGGATATATGGTTTGATTTAAAAGAAACCGATGTAGTTTATCAAGTCTTTCTATCAAGTTCTGCATTCGATGCCTCCTAGATAGGAACTATCGCAGAAATCATCCATTATTCAGCATTGTGGTCAACATCTTTGGTATCAGAGCAATCAAATCGTCAATTTTAGGTATCAACCATGAAGAATGACCAGTTGGTGGCTACAACCAGATATTCAGGATGAATACTTTGCTGCCACCTTCGGAAATTGAAATCCCATTCTGAATATGAATATCTAAATTATTAACAGTCTCCCCGGGATTCGTAGCAATTACCTCAATTAAAGTAATGGGAATTACTTAGGGCGATATCCACCGGAAAAACCAGACAATGAATTGCTAATTATATGCCATAATACCGGTTAGGATATGGAGAATCAGGTTTCTATATAAGTATTAATGGTGCACCTGTGTTAAAATGATTTTAACTCGGATCGGTGGTCGTCGCAGATTAATCCTGCGGCGGCGTCGGGTGCTTGCCCGTCGAAAAGTGCCGCCATCCATGTGGTATTTTATTTCGGTTTTATCCCCAGCCGATTATTAGACCACCGGTCGCCGATCCATGCCATTGTGGAAGAATTATTACCTCGATAAACAAATCCCCGAGGAAAGATACCATCAAAACCATATGGGCGTGGGTGGTTCCGACTTGCATCTTGAAGTCCAATTTGTGATCCAGGCTTCAGTTCGGGACCGGGTCTTCTCGTGAATCAGGATGAGAACATCGAAAATACAGTACTAACAGCCAGATATTTCTCAGTCTAATGAATACAAATTCTGATCTTCAGGAGGTCCTGCTGCCACGGTGGCTGGAATGGGCGCGAGAGATTCAATCTATCTCACAAATCGGGCTGCACTACGCTGAAAATAATTACCAAAAAAAGAGATATTTGAGATTATTAGAAATATCGGCGCAAATTATCAGCGAATATGCTGATGTTGCGTATGAAGATATCGTCAATATTTTCAGCCAACAAATTGGTTACGCGACCCCTCGAATCGATGTTCGCGGAGCAGTTTTTCAAGCTGGAAACCTGCTGTTTGTGCGGGAAAGAATGGATGGTGGCTGGACAATGCCGGGAGGTTGGGTCGATGTTGGTGATACTCCCTCATCCGCTGTCGAGCGGGAAGTATTTGAAGAATCTGGTTTTGAGGTCACAGCAAGAAAAGTCATCGGAGTCTACGATGCCAACCGCACTGGTCCTCTGGAGATATTCCATGCGTTTAAGATCGTTTTTCTTTGCGATATTGTGGCAGGTGAAGCTAGCATCAGCGATGAGACGTCCGAGGTAGCTTTCTTCTCTCAAAGTGAATTGCCAAATTCCCTTTCAGGTGAAAGAACCCGTCCGCGTCACATAGATGATGCATTTGACGCATTGTCCAAAGAGATTCCGACCGTTTTTGATTAATAATATTGATAGTGAATTTGGTGCAGTGCCATTTGGCGAATGGTGATCTTGTTTACGAATCCTCTAATAGATTATGGAATTGACTGAGCTTCCATTCACATTTCGAGGGCGAATATTTCGCAGCGCAATGCCCTTTAGTTCCTATGATCCAGAAGGGAAATTGATCCCAGCCTTTACGGAAAATGACATTTCCTTGATAGTTATGCTGGTTAGCGATGAAGAATGTTTACGAGTCACTGGCCGCAATCTGCATGAAGCCTATCAAGCAAAGGGGTTTGAGGTTATTCACCTACCCATTCAAGATTTTAGTGTCCCTGAATTGGCCGAGGTCAGGGAAGCCATCCATTCAGTCTTATCGCACTCACAATCCGGAGCTGGGGTCGCCATTCATTGCCATGCTGGCATAGGTCGCACCGGTATGTTTGCAGCGTGTTTGGCAAAATTAGGAATGAATTATCCAAGTGAGGAAGCCATCCGCTGGGTTCGAGAATTTATCCCAGGAGCTGTTGAGGTTCCGGATCAAGAGCGGTTGGTGAGAATGGTATAAACTGACGAGAGGATCAATCATGTTAATCACCAACGGAAAAATTATAACTTGGGGTGAACCAAACCAGATTCTTGAGGGTCAGGCAATCCGGATTGAAGCGGATCGCATTGCAGAGATCGGTTCCCAAGATCAGCTGATCTCGCAAAATCCAAATCTTGATCGGATTGATGCCCGGGGTCAGTATGTTATGCCAGGAAACATCTGTGCCCATACTCATTTTTATGGTGCATATGCGCGTGGTTTGGCTATCCCTGGACCCGCTCCAAAAGATTTTCCCGAGATACTGCAAAAGCTGTGGTGGCCCCTAGATAAATCCTTGGGTATGGGTGATGTCCGTGCTTCTGCGGATGTGATGCTGGTGGACGCTATCAAACATGGAACTACTACTCTCATAGATCATCACGCCTCTCCGAATGCATTAGATGGGTCGCTGGATGAGATCGCAGATGCAGTCGATACGGCAGGTTTGAGATCAGTACTGTGTTACGAGGTTACAGACCGAGATGGAAATGCAAAAGCAAAGGCAGGTATCCAAGAGAATGTACGTTTTCAGGAACGGCTCAATGCAGGAGATTTTTCAGGACACCGGCTGGCGGGAACTTTTGGATTGCATGCCAGCTTGACGCTTAGCGATGAAACACTGGAAGCTTGTAGAGCTGCTGTTCCTGCTGGAGAGGGGTTCCATATTCATGTCGCAGAACATGAAGTGGACGAGTACGATAGCTTGGGGAAATCTGGAATGCGGGTGGTCGATCGCCTGTCAAAGCATGGAATACTGGGGCCGAAAACAATTGTTGCCCATGTGGTTCACATTGATATCAAAGAAGCTGAGCTGCTCGCGGACACGAATACCTGGGTAACTCATCAACCGCGGTCAAATATGAACAATGGAGTAGGTGTCGCACCTATCGAAGATTTATTGCGCGCGGGAATTAAGGTGGGAATTGGAACAGATGGATTCAGCCATACCATGTGGGAAGAATGGAAAACTGCCTATCTGCTTCATAAGGTTTGGCATCGTGATCCAAGGCGTTTTACTGGTTTGGATGCAGTTCAATTAGGTGTTTATAATAATTCAGCCTTAGCAAACAAATTCTTCCAGGAAGCTGCTCTCGGTCGCATAACAGCAGGAGCATTCGCTGACATAATTTTCGTGGATTATCACCCTCACACTCCCATGACAGAAGGAAATCTGCCATGGCAAATCATTTTCGGGTTCAATGAAGGGATGGTCACGACCACAATTGTGGCTGGCGAAGTGTTAATGCGCGATCGAAAACTGCTTACTCTGGATGAGGAAGCTATCACTTCCAATGCACGTCAGCATGCGCCAGATGTTTGGAAGCGCTACAACAATTATGTACCAAATTAAATGGAGAATATATGTTTTCTAAGAATCATCTTCCAATTATTGCGGTCCTTGGTGGTACTGGGAATGAGGGACCTGGGTTGGCGTTGAGATGGGCAAATCACGGATATCAGGTGATTATTGGCTCTCGCCTCAAGGAGAAAGCACAGGCGACAGCTGCTACTTTGAATGAGAAGTTGGGTACCGATTCGATTCTGGGTCTTGAGAATGGAGCAGCTGCCCGGAAAGCAGATATATGCGTGTTAACCGTTGTACATACCGCCCACAAACAAGCGATCGATGGGTTGAAGGATGACCTAAAAGGAAAAATTTTAGTCGACGCAACTGCACGGGTAGATTTCCGCGATCCGAAACCCCCATCTCCACCATCTGCTGCGAGGTTAGCTCAAGAGAGCTTAGGATCAGATGTTCGAGTGGTTGCAGCATTTCAAAATGTTCCTGCTGCCGCGCTTCGCAAGAGCATTGACCAACCATTGGAAGATGATGTGTTAATTTGTGCTGATGACCCCGCAGACGTAGAAGTGGTCAGCAAGCTGGTTGAATGCCTGGGTATGAACGCCTATTATGCAGGTGATTTAGACAATGCGATCGTTGTTGAAGGTTTGACTTCGATTTTGATCAGCATGAATAAGCACTACAAAAGCCGATCCGGTTCGATCCAGATTTCAGGGATCAGTAAAGACTAATCAAAGGTAACTTTGATCCAAAAATCTTTTTCAGGTTGATTTCCTTGACTCTCACACTTACTCCTTTACCTGGTATTCCAATTGTTAATCCAGGTGATGATTTGGCTAGTTTGATAATTTCTGCTTTGGAGCGGATGCAAATCGATCTCGAAGCTGGAGACATCCTGGTTTTAGCTCAAAAAATCGTTTCCAAATCAGAGGATCGTTTTATCAATCTTGCTTCGGTGTCACCATCAAGAAAAGCCTTGGCTCTTGGTGAGCAAGTTGATAAGGATGCGCGGTTAATAGAGTTGATCCTTCAGGAAAGCAAATCTATTCTGCGCACCCGTCTAGGCACAATCATCGTTGAACACCGGCTTGGTTTTGTTTGTGCCAACGCAGGTATTGATCACTCGAATGTCAATACTGAGAGTGATTCGGATGAGTGGGTATTATTACTCCCAGAAAACCCGGATTACTCTGCGAAATTAATAAGAAGTAAACTTGAAGAATGGTGCTGCCAAACAATTGGAATATTAATAATCGACTCCCATGGACGTGCCTGGAGATTGGGGACCGTGGGTGTCGCAATCGGCATATCCGGCTTACCTGGGTTAGAGGATTTGCGGGGTGATCCTGATTTATTCGGCAGAACCTTGAGAGTCACCCAAGTAGGAGCTGCTGATGAATTAGCCGCAGCTGCTTCGCTTGTTATGGGCCAGGCAGGTGAAGGGACTCCGGTTGTCCATGTGCGTGGCTTTCCATATGCTCTTCGCGAAGGATCCCTGGAGGAATTAATCCGCCCAGAACAAGAAGATATGTTCCGGTAATCAACACATTCTTTAGATTTGGCTTGAATTACATCTCGCGAACCAGTTGATTTGTAATTCTTCGATTTTTATTTACCGAGGTAGCGTAGCTGTGGAAGATGAGTTTTGGGAGTTCATGGAAAAGCTTGTATCAAGCACCTCAATCATTATCGATCGCCCCAAAGGTTCTACCCACCCACATTTCCCAGAATTAACTTATCCGCTGGATTATGGATATTTGAAAGACACGAAGTCAACGGATGGAGGAGGTATCGATGTTTGGCTTGGTTCATTGAGGTCTAAGAAAATTGATGGTTTTCTCGCCACGGTTGATTTGCAGAAAATGGATAGTGAAATAAAATTAGTTATAGGTTGCTCAGAATCAGAAATACTTACAATTCAGAATTTCCATAAATCACACAAGATGCGTGCAATCTTAATTCAACGTAAAAAGTAAAAGGAGAGTTATGAGTATAGTAAATATTCCCGAATCTCATGCTGACTTGGTCAGCGATGAAGTGCGCGCCTACGCATATTTGGCTACCAGTATGAATGACGGAACCCCACAGGTGACTCCGATCTGGTTCAATACTGATGAACAACATATCCTGATCAATTCAACCCAGGGACGAGTTAAAGATAAAAATATGCGCGAGAGACCGCAGATTGCATTAGCGATCCACGATCAAGAGAAGCCTTACCGGTACATTCAGATTCGCGGCAGGATCGTCGAAATCAAACAAGAAGGAGCCAGGCAGCACATCAATGATTTGTCCGCGAAATACACTGGTAATTCTGAATATACCCTGAATGATCCCAATGAAATCCGCTTGATTTATAAGCTGCTTCCGGAGAAAATACAGGTGATGGGATGAATTGGAATATTAGCTTTAAACCGGAAGAAGAAATCTAGTGTGAATATGATTGAAGACATGTTCTCAGGAGTGTGAGATGAAGGTGGTCGCTTTGGCTGGTGGTGTTGGGGGGGCAAAACTCGTCGATGGATTGGCTAAAATCCTGCCTGGTGAATCATTGACAATTATCGTCAATACAGCTGATGACTTTGATCATTTCGGATTGCGGATTTGTCCCGATTTAGACACGGTGTGTTACACACTTGCTGGAATTGCTAATCCTAAAACTGGATGGGGACAAGAAGGAGAGACCTGGCAGGCAATGGAGACAGTGGATCAATTGGGTGGTCCGACTTGGTTTCGATTGGGAGATCGAGATCTGGGAACTCATATGGAACGAACCAGATTACTAAAAGAAGGGAAGGTGCTCAGCGAGATTTGCCACAATTTTTCCACCAAATGGGAAATTGCTGCGCGAGTTTTGCCAATGAGTGATGACCGTGTTGCGACTGTAGTCCATTCAAGTGAAGGGGACTTACCCTTCCAAGATTATTTTGTTAAATACCATTGCGAACCTCAAGTGTCAGGTTTTTATTTTGAAGGAGTGGATTCGGCGACACCTGCCCCGGGTGTATTGGAATCTTTGCTCGCAGCGGACTTGGTGGTGATTTGTCCTTCCAATCCTTGGGTCAGTATCGATCCCATTTTGGCAGTTCCAGACATACCAGGTGCCATGATTGAAAATGTTGAGGGGAAGTGCGTGATAGCAGTCTCACCGATTATTCAAGGAAAAACCGTAAAAGGTCCCGCAGCAAAAATGTTTCTTGAAATGGGTATTAGTCCATCTGCTGCTAATGTTGCGGTGCATTATGGATCGATTTCCAGTGGTGGCTTGCTTTCCGGGTTCATCCTAGACACTCTGGATGAAGACCAACAAAATGCGATTCACAAATTAGGGATAAGTTCTCTTGTTAGAAATACACTCATGAAGACCCCAACGGATCGCATAAATTTAGCTGAGCAGGTGATCGAATTTGGTGAGCTGCTTCTTCGGGATCATAAATCGGTATTATCTTAATATCGGCGGTGTTAATAACAAAATTATTGGCTCTGGATTTATTTATCACTGATATACTGATTTGGGGAAGATAATCGATGCTAAAAATTTATAGTCAATTGAAAGGAAAAATTAATGACCTTATGGGCGATCGTTCCAGTAAAACCTTTGCGAAGGGGAAAATCACGGTTAGCGCAGGTATTAACAGAGGATGAGCGTTTAGGTCTGAACCGCCAATTATTAATCCATACCGTAGACACATTAAGAGAAATCCCAGAGATTGAGCAAGTACTGGTCGTGAGCCGCGATCAGGCAGCGTTATCGTTAGCTCGCGCTCATGGAGCGCGAACGGTGCAAGAAAACGGTGCACCTGAGTTGAATATCGCATTAACCCGGGCGACAATAGTGGCCAAGCAATATGCAACTCGGGGGGTGCTGATAATTCCATCAGATTTACCGATGATCTCCAAAGAAGACGTGAGCGCCATGCTTGAAATGGTCAAAGATCCTCCCGTTGTTGTTGTAGCTCCAGATCGCAAGAGAGAAGGTACGAATGCTTTGTTGGTGTGTCCAGTGGGTTTAATCGATTATGATTATGGTCCCCATTCATTCGAACGTCATTGCTTAAGGGCGCAGCAAGCTGGCGCTCGATTGGAAATATGTGAGCTTCCCTCTCTCGCCCTTGATATGGATGTCCCAGAGGATTTAGAATTGGTCAGTGATGAGTTGGGGAGCTGGACTATCGGATAGAAATATTTGAGAAAATCACAACATTTTGGAGGTTCAGATGTCTGACCGAGTAGCTTTATATTTACAGGATGCCCATGATCTGCGAGATGGATTAGATTATGTGCGTTATGCCGAGAAGAAAGGATTCGAGGCGGTCTGGCAAGCTGAGTCGCGCCTTGTGAGAGATGCGATCGTTCCGATGGCAGCTTACGCGGCGGTAACGGAAAAAATTAAAGTCGGTTCAGGGGTGATCAACAATTGGACCCGAAATATCGGTTTGCTGGCTGCTACGTACCTAACTCTAGATGATCTGGCACCGGATCGGATCATTTGTGGGATTGGAGCCTGGTGGGATCCCCTTGCTCGAAACGTTGGAATCGATCGTCGTAAACCTTTGACTGCTATGCGTGAAACCGTCGAAATCCTGCGTCGTTTACTGAATCTGGAGAGAGTCACATACCATGGTGAATTTGTTCATGTGGACGAAATAGAGCTGGATGTGGTACATGGGCGTCGGGAACCTAGAAACGTACCCATTATGATAGGTGCAACTGGTGATAAGATGATGGAGCTGACCGGTGAAATCGCCGATGGCGCCGTGTTGAACTACTGTGTTCCACCTGAATATAACGATCGTGCCTTGGAATTATTAGAAAGGGGAGCGAAAAAGGCTGGACGAACTCTGGAGGATGTGGATCGTCCGCAGCTCGTTGTTTGTTCTGTTGATTATGATCGTGAAAAAGCAATCGACAGCACACGAGGTTTGCTAACCCAATATATTGCCCAACAGCCTCATATCGCCAAAGCCTCAGGTGTATCACAGGATGTGGTGAGTGAAATCCAATCTATCCTTGGTTGGCCAGCAACTAAAGAACAAATCCAACAAGCAAAACACTTTATACCGGAGGATTTGATCGACCGCATCACAGCCTCTGGAACCCCAGAAGAAGCCCGTACCAAGGTGAACGAATACCGCAAGCATGGCTGCACCTCACCGATTTTGTATTCTGTGGGTGGGGATGTCAAGCTGCTGATTGACACTTTTGCTTAATGATCGAATCCGGATTTGTTCTGCGCTTCAATTAGGTGTGAGTTAAAATTTGGTGGATATTGAAGATATTTATTGGCGGAGTGCACTCCGCCAATTTGTTTTTTCCCAGGATAAATTACCAGAAATCTAGCGCAGGATTAGATCCGCGATTACAGTTGATGAGCATAGTATAATTTTGGTAATGATGAGTAAAAAAACCGAACACAAACTGCAACCCAACTCTCGCCACTGTTTCGTATGTGGTTTGGAAAATAATTATGGTTTAAAATTGCGTTTTTTTGAAACCGGACCTGGTGAAGTGACAGCAGAGTACACTGTTCCTGAACATTTTCAAGGCTATCCAGGGATTGTGCATGGCGGCATCGTAACTGCCATGTTGGATGAAGTAACTGGAAGAGCACATATCAATAGTGAACATACTCGTTTTATGTTTACTGCGAAACTTGAAATTCGATTTCGGAAAAACGTTCCCGTTGAAAAGCCCTTGAGAGTAGTTGGACAGGTGGAAAAATCAAAAAGCCGCATGGCTTCCAGTACAGGGAAGATATACGGTCCAGAAGGTGATCTATTAGCAGAAGCGAAGGCATTACTTGTCAACCTCCCCGATGAAGAAATCAGTGAGGTTGATTTAGAGGCTCTAGGTTGGAAGGTATATGAAACAGACGAATATCCAAACCAGTGAGGGGTAGCATATGATTGTTGAATATTTTCGGCCTCAAAGTATCGATGAAACATTGGATTTAATCGCTCATCAGAAAATGAATACGGTTGTCATGGGTGGGGGTACTGCCATTGATCGATTTAATACTGATCAATTTGCAGTTGTGGATTTACAAGATGTAGGGCTGGGAAACTTACGTGCAAAGGGAAACTTCCTTGAAGTTGGAGCTACAGTCACTCTTCAATCATTGTATGAGGAAACTAGAATCCAAGAAGTTCTAAAAGAAACGATATTGCGAGAAGCAACTCAGAACTTAAGGCAAGTTGCAACTGTTGCTGGCACGCTTGTTGCCTCCGATGGACGGTCTCCATTTACTTCAGCACTGCTTGCTTTGGATGCATCAGTTACTTTGCTTCCGGGAGGTGAAAATATTTCTCTTGGAGACCTGCTTATAATGCGTGAAAACAAATTACGCTCAAAGTTGATTGTGAAAATCACCATCCCAATGAACGTGCAACTAGCCTATGAAGATGTCGCCCGTACACCCGCAGATTTACCTATTGTATGTGCTGCTCTGGCTGTTTGGCCCGCTGGTCGCACCCGGGTCATATTGGGTGGTTTTG
>JALHTN010000016.1 GCA_022865865.1 Anaerolineales bacterium | reverse complement strand
GAGCTCGTTTTCAGTCTGAAATGCAAAGCGCAGCAGCTCCTGAACTTCCTTCATCAGGTTGAGAAATTCAGGGTCAAGGTGACCGATTACGGGATAGGAAAGCGCATGTAAGACACGTGGGGCAACCATGCTGGGCCCCGGTCCTAAAAGGATGCGGGGGGAAATGTTTAAATCCTTGTAATTCTTAGCTTCCATTATGTTCTCCTAAGTGGATGTTTCGATGTTAAGTGTCAATCATTAGTTTACAACAAACTTGCCCGGGTGTTAAGCTCTTTGCAAAAATACAGCCTCCTGGAAGAGTTCAATTCTTCCAGGAGGCTTCTGTGAGGAGGAAATAGGGAGATCTACTTAACTAAGGTTTGCCTCCATTCCCTTTATTCGAACCATCACCCTGTTGAGGATCGGGATTCGAGCTGGCGCCATCACCACCAGTCCCAGAGTCTGGGTTTTGGTTTGCATCTGATCCCGTACCAGGGCCATTGCCACCTTCAGGAGCTGGATCAGGTTCCGGGTTACCCTGCGGGTGGTCTTCTTCTGCATTAGGACCGGGTCCAAATCCGTTTTCACCTACTGGATCACAACTTTCGTTCTGGCAGGCCTCATTCTTAGGCGTTGGATCTTGCGGACCAGGGCTGAATCCCTGCTCTCCGGGTTCTGGTTCAAAGGAAGGACCTGGTCCGGGACCATAGCCTTGATTAAACTGCGGTTCCTGGTCAAAACGAGTGCGGACCTGGGCTTGCTGGCGGAGTTTATATGGCTCTTCTAAGCCTAATTCTGCCCAGCTGAGGCGGGATTGAATCATCTCCCTGGTTCTGAGCAGAAGGGGATCATGATCAAGAACCTCTGATAAGGCTCCTATTTGCTTTTGCAATCTCTCACGAATCTGGTCCAGAGCCCGGATCATCTCTCCCTCTCCGGATTGGGCGGCCAAGATCAAGGCTTGATCCAGGTGCTTTTCTAATCGCTCGAGTGCAGGCTCAGGCACCTCCAGGTCCATCTCTCGCAGACGAGTCATCTCGTTGACCCGGCGATCAGCATAATCCAACTCCAGTTGGAGCCTGAGAGTATTGCGAAAGGTGTTGCGCAGCGCGAAATCTTCCGCGAAGGTTTTTACCTGGTAGAGGGATTGATTGGGAAGGCTGCCCTGGGCAGCTAAGACAGTTGCCCCAGTGCCTCCAAACATCAGAGCTAGGACCAGTACTAAGGATGCTATCGTGGTATACATTGGTGAATACTCCTTGAAATTAAAGTATTTGCTAAACGAGTCTTTCCACCAATTAAGACGCTGGTCACCCATTTTAGATACGGGTGTGGAGAGCGATCGAGCTTCGGCGAGGAAAGCGCTGCGACCAAATTGCGCTGCCCGTGAGCTGCGAGGCGAGATCAGCCGCAGGCTAGAGAACCAGGTCTCAAGTTGTGAATCGAGCAAATCTTCGGAGTGCTTCATTTTGATCCTCATGATCTGTTAACCCCAAGATTTTCCTCAGGGAGTTTAATGCGCGGTGCTGGAGAGATTTCACCGCACCAACTGGTTTACCCAGGGCTGCAGCCACTTCGTTTTTTCGCCATCCTTCAATGAACACCAGCATAATCACCTGGCGCTGATCTGGGGTGAGCTGGAATAGTGCCGCCCGCAGCTGGTCCTGCAGGATCCTGCGGTCAACCTGTTCTTCCACACGGATAGTATTAGCAAGGTTTCTAGCCTCTTCCAGCGGCAGGCATTGCTCTGGGAACTGGCGATAAAGGTCGACAATCCAATTATGAGCAATGCGGTAAAGATATGCTTTGATCTGTTTTCCTGGTCCTTTGCCGGCGTGAAGGGCTTTTAGAAATCGCGAAAATGTTTCGGCGACACAATCCTCAGCGGTATGCGGATCTCCCAATAAGCGTAATGCATAACCATACAAGTCTGAGCTGTAGGAATCGTAGATTTCAGCTAGAGCTTGCGGGTCAAATTCTCTTGCCCGGTGGAGTAATTCTGCTTGGTATGTATCCATTTACTCGTTAAGTGTGACGCAGAAAATACCCAAAAGATACGGGTATTGAAGGTGGATTTCTGCTATCAGGTTAATTATGTCACAAAAATATGTACAAATGATGAAGATCGTGCGAATAAAAGTTAAACTATCCATTGCTTCGATGAATATTACCTATTGAATAAAGCTTGCCCCGCACACAAAAATCTTGTAGAATGAAATCTAGACAAGTAAATACGCGCAGTTAGAAAATACTGCTCCTCAAAAAAGGGGTCCGCTCATGATTGCTAACAATACGAGGAGTGCATAATGGACGTTATCAGGGTTAAGGGCACCTCCCGAACATCTGCTGTTGCCGGGGCGATTGCCGGAGTTTTCCGCGAAAATCATCTGGTTGAAGTTCAAGCCATCGGGGCCAGCGCGGTGAATCAATCTGTTAAAGCCTTGGCGCTCTCAAGGAGCTACCTGGCACAGGATGGCTTCGACGTTGTCTTCATATCCGAGTTTGTGGACGTGGAAATCGACGAAAAAATTCGTACAGCGATCAAGTTCACGGTGGAAGAGCGGTAGACAGAATTCAGACAGAAATATTTACCTTCAATTACTTACCAGCCCGACCGGACTGGGTAGGAATCAAGTGATAATTCTCTTCTTCGCGCCAATAAAATTGGCGCGAAGAATTCCGAGGTTGAAAATCCCCGCATTGAATAAAAACCTGGTGAAAAGTTGATCCGCTATTTAATGTTTATCTTAATCGTCTCTATGTTAGCGGTGTTTACTGCCTGTGCGGCAGTGCGGCCCTCAGAGACGATCCCTGCAGCCATGGAGACACTCACTGCTACAAGCAGTCCAACCACAACTTCCACTGTCTCTCCCTCACCCTCTCCTTCCCCAAGCCCAAGCGCTACAGCAAGCCGGACACCAGCTGCGACCGCAAGCCCCTCATCCAGTCCCACCCCGGAGCGACTGGCCTGCTGGGAGGAAGGCGGGCGCATTGAACAGGGAGATGTGCGCACTGACTTGCTGCCGCTGCCCTTGAGCTACCGGATTTACCTGCCTCCTTGTTATGACCAGCTGGAGGATACCCGTTTCCCAGTGCTTTATTTAATCCACGGTCAGAATTTCAATGACGACCAATGGGATCGCCTGGGGGTAGATGAAAGCGCGGATGAGCTGATTGCTGCTGGGGAAATTGCGCCGCTGCTGATCGTATTGCCGCGCGACCGTTCCTGGAGCCAACCGACCGAAGATAAATTTGGCCAGGCGGTGGCTGAATTGTTATTGCCCTATATCGACCAGAACTACCGGACGAAGCCGCAGAGAGAATACCGCGCCATAGGAGGTCTATCGCGGGGGGCCGGTTGGGCATTACACCTCGGTTTCTCACATTGGGAGTCATTCGGGGTGGTAGGGATGCACAGCCTGCCAGTTTTCTGGACTGATTTACCAGATATAAGAGCCTGGCTGGAGGCTATCCCTTACCAATCTCTGCCGAGGATTTATTTGGATCTAGGTGATAGGGATCGGCTCCAGTTATCGAAGTCAGCAATCTGGTTTGAAGAATTACTCACAGAGCAAAGAATCCCACACGAGTGGCATTTGTATCCCGGGTACCATGAGGAAGCTTATTGGCAAGAACACCTCGAGGAATATCTGCGCTGGTACACCCAAAAATGGTGAAGTACGGGTCATAGATGAGTCCTAGTAGTGAATGTCTATTCCTTGCATCTATGTCTATAATTCCTATACCGGTTGCACGATGGTTGCACTGGATTGCGCCAGAAGCGCAACTGGCATAATGAAGGAAAGGCGACACTCTGATCCCTTGAGATGAAGGTGTAAATATTTTAATTTGCAACTCAGGAGAGATGAATCATGAAGAATAATGTAACAAGAAAAGAAGTTGCCGAGTAATATGCGATCGCTGTCCAACTATTATTAGACTGGTAGACCTGAGTGAAAATTCAACAGAGATGGGATCCAATAAAACTATTGACAAACATTTTTCAAAGCCATAATTTCGTTCAAATCTATTTCGAGGAATTTATTCTAATTTCATTAAAATTCACATAACAAGCAATTGCTTGCCAGAAAGAATCACTTCGCTAAGGTAAAATACTCAACAACAGAATGGCTGAAAAAACCCTCAAGGCCGAGGTGATTAATCCTAAGCATAATATCATCAGATCGCTGCGCCATCCCATGTGGACGTTGTACCCACTTGTCTCATAAATTACCAATCAGCATATTGTTCGATGCCTTTCCTGAATTTAAGCTAACTTACTAATGCCATAAACCTGACTCACCGGTACTACAAATAAAAATCCAGTATCTGGCTGTTCCAAATCCCCGACTACAGATTGGGTTGCTTTGACAATCGCTTCGATATGACTCTGGCTCTTAACTACAGTAAATAAAGTCCGATGTTGAGTTTCCGTATTCAGAAATATATCGCTAAGGCTAGGAATAAGGGGCAAATCGTCTCGAATCCCTGCTCGGCGTACTCGCCCAAGCCCCGAACTCTCTAGGATTGTTATACCTCTTATGCCAGCTTTTTCCCAAGCGTCAAGAATATCTCGGCACTGATCCGAATTATCAAGTACAAAAACAATTTGGAAATACATATCTCATCTCCTAAAATGTTGATTCTTCTATGAGGTCTCATACCTTGCAGATTGCTGCGGGAAGGATTCCTAAAACGATTAATTGGATCCCTTTGAAGGAGGAAAAACCATCTGCAGAAGAGGTGGAGTAATCAATGAGGTAATAATGACTAACAGGACTATCGTAGAAAAAACAATCGAGTCAATTAATCCTTCTGCAATTCCAATAGCTGCGATGATTAAAACAACTTCTCCACGTGGGATCATGCCAAAGCCAAGTTGCACAGATTCTCGAATTGTCATTCCACCCGAACGACCACCAAGCCCTGCTCCAACGAGTTTCGATATTACAACTACCACTAACATACCTGCCAGAAAAATTAATCCCCCGATTGGCACTTGACGCACATTAGCGGATAACCCAATATTGATGAAAAAGATGGGCACAAATATGCCATATGCAATCGACGAAAATCCTCTTTCAATCTTGTCTTTAAATGAGCTGCGAGCAAAAAAAAGTCCTGCCAGGAATGCGCCGATAATAGCAGCCATATGTCCGAGAACTTCCGCAGACCAGGCGTAAAAAAGCATGGTGATGAAGGTGAATGCAATCAGACCTTGACTGATTGGCAATTTCTCAATAATTATAGCAGTTTTGGGTAAAATCCAAAATCCTATGGCGGAGGCGAAAACCAAGAATAAACTCATCCTTAGAAATATCACAATTACACTTGAAAATCCACTCGATGCTCCTCCCAAATAAAGAGCAAGAAATAGAGACACACCCAAGACACCTAAGGTGTCGTCAATCGCGGCTGCACCCAACAAAGTAGTGCCTACCTTGCTCCGTAAAACCTTCAGTTCCATTAAAGTTTGCGCTGATATGCCAATGCTGGTTGGCGCTAGAATCAAGCCAATGAATAGTGCTTGTTTAGTTTCATATGAAAAGATTGTGGCCAAGAGATAACCCATACCTAGAGTTAAAACAAATCCCAAAGACCCAGCCAGTACAGAAGATTTCCCCGATTTTCCCAGATCGGTGAGATGAAGATCTAAACCAGCGATAAACAGTAATAACAAGACCCCCAATTCTGCGAAATAAGCAATCGTCTCACCCAAATGCGCATCTGTAAATGCAGGCCAATGCAAGAAATTCAACACAGATGGACCCAAGATCAAACCCGCCATTATTACACCAGCTACAGCAGGCTGCCCCAATTTACTGCTCAGGTATCCGCCCACCTTAGCGGCACCGATTAAGAGGCCGATAGCAAGTATAAACTGCAAGAAAGGCAGCATAGATTAGTTTTCTCCATACGGAAAATGCAGTTTGTGCCTATACATTGTTGTTCTAAAATCCTAGTGAAGAATTATCAGCGAAGTAATCCACATTCTACTCCTTTGCTAGGAGAAGATTGTGGCGAACATGGATGCTGGCGATGCGTAATCGATCCATTTCTTTCACAGTGAATATATAGCCGTGTTTGCCGATTTGTTCGCCAGTTTTGGGGATTTTTCCCAGGCTCGCCAAGATATATCCAGCCAAGGTAGTGTAAAGTCCTTGCGGCTGGAAATCGACTCCTAGCAGTTCTGCGACCTCCGAGATCGGAGTAGATCCAGCAAAAACCCAATCTCCGTTCGTGGGATGTTCAAGTTGCTCAGTTATTGGACTGTGTTCATCCTCAATCTCACCCACGATCTCCTCCAGCATATCCTCTAAGGTCAGCAGACCATGTGTACCGCCGTATTCATCCAGAATGATGGCCATATGGGTTCCAGTTTTTGTAAGAACATCAAAAGCATCAGGTAGCGATGCACCACTGGGGATGAAATGGATTTCACGGGAATATGGGCTTAGATTGGTATCCTCCATAGCCCAGATAATATCTTTGATATGCACATAACCCACCATTTGGTCAAGGTCGCTGCGGTAAACAGGGTAACGAGAATAGCCAGATCGCTTCGCCATTCTTAATGCTTCCGAGGGTAATGTCTCTATATTCAGGGCAACGATGGAAGTGCGAGGTGTCATCACGTCCTGAACGTGGCGGTCTGTATAATCAAAGACACCGCTGATCAATCTCTCTTCCACAGGTTGGATCACTCCTTCAGCTGTTCCTTGTTTCACAAGCAATTCGATTTCTTCTGGACTGGTGGATGGGTATTGTGCTGCAGCGCTACCGAGTAGTTTCAGCACTGCATCGGCCGAAAAAGAGAGCACACGGATTGGCATGTGGGCAAGGCGGGAAAGCAAACCAAGCGGACCAGTGAAAGACAAGGCCATGTTTTCCGCGTTACGCATGGCTAATCGCTTGGGCACAAGTTCGCCAAAAACAAGGGTGAAGTAGGTTATGACGACGACCACAATTACCAATGCAATTTCCTGCGCATAGGGTGCCAGCCGCTGGATATTGGCGATTAATGGCGAGAGAATCTGAACTGCCTCAGCCCCCCCCACAGCCGCGGCCGTTGTACCAACCAGGGTGATGCCAATCTGCACCATTGCCAAGAAATCCCCAGGATTATCTTGTACAGCCAGGACTTTAGCTGCTCGTTGGTCACCAGCAGTAACAAGCATTTTCAGACGCGTTCTGCGCGTGGTTACCAATGCCATCTCTGCAGCTGCGAAGAATCCATTTGCCAATATCAATATTCCTATCAAAACTACATCTATAAACATCTGCAATCTCCACTGTGCGGACCAGGTTGTGAATAGGAGAACCTCCCTAAGCCAACAACTTAATACATATCCGACTGCTTTAGATTTCTACTACCCAGCAAGCGTAAATTTGCGTGGGGATCGCTGAATATGAGACCTCGAATGAAAAAACCATGTCACGATCTAATTCCTTATAAGTAGCGTACCCACACGTACAGGCTGGCCAGCACCAGGGACATAAATGTGACGATGACACCATAGCGCAGGAAGAAGCCAAAGCTTATTGGTTGCCCGCTTTTTCCAGCCAGGTTGGCAACGACAACATTGGCCGCTGCGCCTACCAGCGTTGCGTTCCCCCCCAAACAGGCGCCCAATGCCAGCGACCACCACAGCGGACCTACTGGCATGGCCAGCCCCAGGTTCTCTACCACTGGGATCATTGTGGCTGTGTAGGGGATATTATCCACAACACCAGAGGCAACCGCTGAAAGCCAAATCAACAACATGGAAGTCATCTGCAGGTTTCCATCGGTCAGGCGAAGAGCAGCTTGAGCTACCACCTCGATGATCCCCACTTCCACCAATGCCTCCACCAAGATAAACAAACCAATGAAGAAGAAGAGCGTAGTCCACTCAATCTCTCCCAGCACGTGATCGAGGTCAATGCGTCCCCACAGCATCAAAACCGTAGCCCCTGTCAGGGCAACAGTGGCTGGTTCGAGATGCAGAGCGCCATGAAACAGAAAGCCCAAGATCACACCAGCCATAATTACCAGAGATTTGCGCAGCAACGGCTTGTTGGTGATCAATTCTGAAGTATCCAGAGCCTCGATACTCAACGGATCGATTTTGGTACCTTGTAAATCCTTCTTAAATAGGAACCAGGCCAGCCCGATAAAGGCGACTAGGATTAGAAGTGAGATCGGAGCCAAATTTGCAGCGAAGGTAGCAAAATCAATGCCGGCGGCACTGCCGATAAGTATATTGGGCGGATCACCAACTAGGGTTGCAGTCCCCCCAATGTTGGAAGCCAGGATCAAGGCAATGAGAAAAGGCACCGGGCTGATCCGCAGGCTGGCTGTAATAAATAGGGTCACCGGCGCCATCAATATCACGATAGTCACATTATCGAGCAGCGCTGAGGTAACAGCCGTCACTATCACCAAGATGACCATGATTCGGTAAGGGTTTCCCTTTCCCAGCCGGACACTTTGGATGGCGATCCACTGAAATAGACCCGTCTCCCGCAACACGTTAGCAATCATCATCATACCTGCCAGCAAGAAGATGACATTCCAGTCAATTGCGTGGAAGGCTTGATCCTGGTCAAGCACGCCAATGAGAATGATGGTCAACCCGCCCAACAGGGCTGCTATCGTGCGATGCACTCTATCAGAGACGATCAAAGCATAAGTGATCAGAAAAATACCTGCGGCAAACCAGGTTGGGTTCATAGTGCACCATCCGCGCCGCTCATTTCATCCTCTTTTTTCATACAGATCGCCAGGAGTTCCAGCAAATTGATGTATCCCACCACATGATATAGATTATTTACAACCGGCAGCCCCGCCAGATCGTGCTCATGCATGCGTTTAAATGCATCCTTAACAGTTTCTCCTTGCTTCACCCAGACGGGATCTTGCATGGCATCGGCTGCGGTACGCATATGACTTCGGTTAGCAAATTCCATCGCCTCATCCATGTCACTGATTTCGCTGAGAAATTCTTCGGGTAGGATATGGAAGAATATATCGTCAGCAAGAGCACGTAATCCAAGCAGCCCCACCAGCCGATCATCTTCAGCCACCACGCATGCCACGTGCACATTGGGATGGATCAGCATTTTTTGGGGAATATCCTCGAGAGGAGTGTCTGCATTGATAATGGTCGGCTCCAAATTAAAGACCGCGACTACTTCTTCAACTGGTGTGTTTCGCAGGACAACCCAGTTCGGCAATACCGCAGGGGGCAACACCACTTGAGACGGTTTTTGCATCACTTTCTTCAAGCCCTTCACCTGGGTCACAGGCAACACTAATAACAGACCGCTATCAGGGCGATCAAATCCACCCACCACTTGCTCGGCTTCGGCCACAGCCTGCGCTAACAGCTCATCATCTTCGATGGCAACCATGAGTGTACGTCGACGCACTTCTTTAGCTTCGAAAAGACGATCGAGGTTCCCCAATCCCACCCGTTTGATCCAAGATTCCATCCGAAATGATCCCGCGCTTTCCAGGATTGTCGCTCCCGGTACGCCAATTTTCCGCCATGCCTGGATCAGATCAGGTAAACCCGTCAGGTCATCTAAGATAACAATCAATAGGTGTGTCATCAGTTCCTTTTAATCTCCTTTTTATTTTTTCGGCTATGCATCCAATTTGACTGGTGTGATAAAACCCTCCGGCTTGACGGTCAATACGGAACAATCCACCTGACGCAGTACCTTCTCTGCAGTGTTGCCGATGAGCAAGCCGGCTATCCCGGTGCGGCTCACTGTGCCCATGACGATGATTTCGATCTCTTTTGCCGCTGCCAGAGCTGGGATCAAATTCCCCGCTTCGCCCTTCAACATATATACCTGGTGCTTCTGGTTTTCTAAATCATATAGCTGCAGAAGTTCTCCGAGTGATCGCTTATGTGCATCTCGGACGGCTCGAACCCACTCATCTAACTTACTTTGAGGAACACTAACCCGCCCGCTCCGCACGTGTGATTCCAGGGGATATGACCAGGTATGGAGGATAAGCAGCTCACATTGCTCCCTATGGGCCAGGGATGTCGCCAGATCCAAAATTTTAATGTTGAGGGCGTCCCGCTCCTCACCAGACGGGGATGGGTCGACAGCGGCCAGGATGTGGCTATAATGTTCGGGTTGGGTTGGATTCATGACCCAGACCGGGCAGGGACACTGACGCATCAGGTGCATGGTGGTGCTGCCAAACAAAGCCTCCTTCAAGCCTGTCCGACCTTCGGCCGCTATCATCACCAGGTCATACCCACCCCGCAATACCTCACGGATGATCTCAAGGAATGGCGATCCAAATAACACTTCACTGCTGACCTGGACCCCAGCTTGCTGGATGGATGCGACAATCAGATCGAGGTCATACTTTTCTTTTTGAATGATGTATTCTTGAACATCCAATGGCAATTCTTCAATCGTGTTAGGTATGCGCTCCTGAATATCCTCTGGTGATTTCGATGTGACCGGAACAGCCATATCGACCGGAAATTCCTCAATTATATTGACGCTAGGTTCTTTAGCAACCACCGGCGGTTCAGCTGGGAGCGGCATGTCCGCTTTTTTTATAACAACAACCACTGTCAGACGGGCTTGGTTTCTCTGGCCCACGGTCACTGCCCGCTCGATGAGCGCTTCATTACTGGTTTCATGGTGAATTACGACGAGAATGTTCTTAAAACGTTTCATGACTATTTTTCCTTATCTTGATCAACAATCCAGCGCTATTTTCTAAAAAGGATCAAATAGCTCCAGATCAATGTGATATTTTGATGCACCTCGAGTTTCCTTTGATTCATTATAATATAATCACTGCACTATTGAAGTTCCTCTCCTTCGTCGGTAATACAACTTCTCCAATTCCACGCCCCAGAAAACCACTGTACTCAATCCCAAGCTAATAAGCAGGGCAGTGGGGGGAAGCGCCACGGTCTTGAATATTTCCTGCATGAAAGGCAAGTATACAACAGCCAATTGTGACCTGCCCCCCAAAAACTGATCCAAGTAGAATGAGATGATCGGTCGAAAAGGAGGCAAAAAATGCCAAAAGGAAGAAGATACACACCAGAGCAAATCATCACCAAATTGCGTGAAGCCGAAGTGCTGCAAAGCCAGGG
>JALHTN010000149.1 GCA_022865865.1 Anaerolineales bacterium | reverse complement strand
TCAGGCATGCAGTTTCTTTTAAATGAACTGAACTGAAAATCCTGATCTGATCAATGAAACAATAGAAGAAGTAACCTTAGTGGGGAGGAGTATAAACTTCATGAGAAGTATTTTCATTCCTGATCCAATTTATTACATAAAGGACACATCACAAGTGTGAGCAACCCAATCCTCCACACTGTGGAGGATGTGAAACGTAAATAATGAAAAGTAGTACGACTTCCTACACCCTCCTCACCGATGCCCGACCGGTACCCCCAGGGCACCGGCATCAAGGGATTGGCTATTCAATTGTAAAGACCCCCCCATGTTCACTTTAGATGTTGACCAACATCATTTATAACCACGTGTCTACCACGAGAGGGAATTCTATTCGAGATATTGATATCAAATCAGATTGTTCTGGTGCTAGAGTCGATCAGTTATAATTTTATAAATTGAGATAAACAATTATTCAGCCAGTTCTTTCTAATAGTCAGAATAATGAGATCAGGAAGTAATTGTTTCTTATAAAGAGTTGGGTCGCGTCGTAGGATAAGAAACATAAGTATCAAGAAGGCAGTTATGACTCTCCACCGACTACTATTTCTTCTATTTTCTTCTCAATTTCTGAATCAATAATCGAACTTTGCTCAGATTTTATAGTTGAGCAGCCAAGCAAGATCCCACCAAATAGGATTAACATAAAAATGATTGTTGCCCGCTTCTTTTGATCATTCATCATTCCACCATTTCTTAAAATTATGCATTTTATGCCACCCAACCTATTGATAATGAGCAAATTTGCCTATTTAACGTAGATAAACACGCAATATTGCCTATTATCTGCTTATATCGATTATAGATTAACAAATGGGATAATTCTCAGGAGATTATCTCTTCAATCTTGTTAGCAACATCATTCTGCGCAGTATTCAACAAATGACCATATACATCCAAAGTAATAGATGGCATTGCATGCCCTAATCGTTTTGATGCCACAAACACATCCACACCATTTTTAAGCATTATTGAAGCTGCTGTATGCCTGAGATCGTGGATCGTGGATCGGAGATCTGGCAAGCCTGCTTTCTAAGCACTTTTTTAAGTCATGATGCAATCTTCGCTGATCAAATGGAGTCTATGACGATTCAGGATTGTGATCAAGCCAATCCAGTGCCCCCAGGCCAGATGTGTATCCGCTCGCGAAACTGGCTGTCAGGAGGTATCCTCCGGTTGGGGCCTCCCAGTCCAGCATTTCTCCTGCGCAGAAGACGCCCGGTATAGCGCGCAGCATTAGGTGTTCATCAAGCGTTTCGAAGGTGACGCCGCCTGCACTGCTAATCGCTTCTTCCAGTGGACGAGGCGCTATTAGCGGAATAGGTAGAGACTTAATTGCGGATGCTAACCGTTTTGGATCAGAGAAATTTTTTTTTGGTACAAACTCCCACAGCAAACCAGATTTCACACCGATGATCTTTACAGTCCTTTTAAGATGTTTCGATAGCGAGTGAGAGCCGCGCGGTCGGGATAGTTTTTCGGTTACTTCTTCCTGCGTCCAATCCGGTGTCAGATCGAGTTCTATTATCGCACTGCCGTCTAATTCTATTTCATCTCGTAATTGCGCTGAGATTGCGTAGATCAAGCTGCCTTCTACTCCCTTTTCCGTGATGATAAATTCGCCAATTTTTCTTTGCCCTCTGAAGGTTATGGCAACCGATTTCAAAGGTTTCCCTTGATACTTATCTCGGAAATAGGGCGTCCAATTGACGTCGAATCCGCAATTAGAGGGTTTTAGCGGAGCGATTTTGACATTGCGTTCTTTCAATAGCGGAATCCATCCGCCATCACTCCCCAACTCTGGTCTACTACCACCTCCTAATGCAAGGATGACTGCATCAGCTTTTACGTTTTTTTCTCCATCAGGGGTTTCAAACAGGAGAGAATTATCTTTACCCCACCCCAACCACTTGTGGCGCGTATAGATTTGTAAGCCACTTGCTCGCAATTTTTTCAGCCATGCATTTAGGAGGGGTGCAGCTTTCATCTCTTTGGGGAAGACGCGCCCCGATGAGCCTATATAGGTCTCAACACCGAGCTCGCGCGCCCATTCACGGAGTTCGTTTGGACCAAAGGCATCCAGTAGTGGCTCGATTTGGGGACGGCGCACACCATAACGGGAAAGAAAATCTTCGCGTGGTTCGGAGTGGGTCAGGTTGAGTCCGCCCTTTCCGGCGACGAGGAATTTTCGTCCCGGAGAAGGCATTGCTTCGTAAAGAGCGACTTGCACACCGCTCTTTAGCAAAACCTCCGCTGCCATCAAACCAGCTGGACCACCACCAATGATAGTAACTTGATGAGACATGATTTTATTTCCGCTCACTTAATGTTGAGGTAATCCGCAACCCTTGAATGGGACTTTACCAATCATATGGTACATCATTTTATTGAAAGGATATCTTGAAATTAAGAAAGGAAATTCAAATCATATATTTTTGCTTATAGCTAATTTATTTATAGAGAGTTCGAGTTCGAGTTCGATATCAGCTACATTTATCCCAATTCAAATTAAGAGCAAATTGAGCAATTGACTTTTTGTCAAATGCTCAATGAAACTATCTGACACTATTACAGACACATATTAGAGATTCACCTTTTTCGGTGCAATTCCGGTGCATATAAGGTAGAAACAATAGACACTATTTTCTTCTTTATTTCCCTCTGTTATCTCCTTCTCTCGATGGATTGATAATGCTACAGTGGCCTTTTAAGCCATTGGTTGCAGGCACCCGGTTTCAGCCAGGGGATGAAATTCGAGCCCTGCCGCGCTCACAGCAAAGATCCATATCCATGTGGATCTTTTTTTCATTTTCACAAAATCATTTCTATCGCTAAACTCGGTATAAAAGGAACTTTGATCATGAACATCACATCCTTTCGTGGAATCAAAAAAGCCCGCCTCCGAAGAGACGGGCTAGTGAATGGGTTACCGTGCGATTGATTACAGGATGCAGGTGGCACGAGGCCCTACACCCTGCTCCCTAATGCCTGTACCCCCCAGGGCACCACTACCCCTAGGGTACAGGCGTTCGGGATAGCTATTCAATATTAAAGACCCCCCATGTTCACTTCTGACATCAGCCAACATCATTTATAACCACGTGTCCACCGGACGGGGGTGATTATATCTTCTTGAAGGTGTAAGTCTTGCTTTTATTGAGGAACACAATTGTTACACAACTATCTAGCGCAAAAAGCGCGTTTGTGCTTGCGTATGAATAAAACTTTCTATATACTGATATTAGCAAACATAGACATCATTTATCGCCAATTTGTAAATGGTAAAGGGAGTAATTTAGCACCGTTCATCTCCCTCCAATCATTTGGTTGGAGGTCATTTTGTATGCATTGGTTATGTTGCCGATTGCGTGGAGTGAGCGTTTGGTGACATTCGTTAATCAACATTAGTGACCTGCCCACAAGGCAGAAAGGAGCAATCTATGAATCATTAAGACCGAGAGCGGTTTGAGGAGACGGTGCTTTGTGCACGCCTAGATCTCTGTTCATCTGAAGTCACAAGTTAGCTATCGGAAGGAGATAATACAATGAAACTCAAAACTATGTTGGTTATTAAGGCTGTTGTCTGTCTCGTATTTGGAATTCTCTTCCTGCTGGTAACAGGGCCTTTTATGGCGTTCTTCGGTGTCACTCTTGACTCAGGAGGGATATTTGTGGCACGACTTTATGGAGCCAGCCTCATCGGTAATCTTTTACTAACCTGGTTCGCCCGAAACGATGCAGGATCGGAGGCACTACGGGCCGCCGTCCTCGCCCTCTTCGTCTATGACGCCATTGGCTTCATCGTGGCCCTTTTGGCTGTACTCTCCGGGGTCATGAACACACTCGGCTGGGCAGTCGTCGGACTTTACCTATTATTGACATTGGGCTTTGGATATTTCCAATTCATGAAGCCGAGTGCTTCATGATCAAAAGTCATCGCTCAACAGATACGGCATTCACACAATTGAGTGAAAGCCAGACAAGGGGGTGAAACGTCAAGTGAAGACAGAAACAACACGACAGCAGGAATCAACTTCGCCAAAAGAGGGCCTGCTGTCGTGCCCCGACCGATGCCCTATGGGGTCATCGACATCAGGGAATCAAATATTTAGTTGTAAGACCCCCTGTAGGTTCACTTTCAGTATTACGTAATACTATATATGACTAGGTGACAAATCCGCAGGAGGTTTATTGCTTGAAATGTAAACGATTCCCCAATTAAAATCTCTGTTGCAAAAATTGATCACATCTGAAGGAAGTATATATTGCATTCGTGAATTAATTCGTGTAATATATCACTAAGCATAATGAATGTTCAACTTGGGAGATATTCTATTCGCTAAAGGAGGCTCAAGTCCTAATTGAAATGTGGAGGAAGCACTATAACACGGTCAGGCCACATAGTTCTCTTGGTTACAAACCCCCAGCTCCGGCAAGTGTCGTGGTTCAACCTTCTCAAATTCAGCAAGCTAGTCTAACATTATGACTGGTATATATTGTAGGGGCAGATCAGGGCGTGTTATTGGCTGGCTCGCCCAGCCGGATCATGGGCTAAAATTCGCAGCAGGCTTTACTCCTCGATGCTGTCCCGAGTGCCAGCGTAATCTGGTGTAGCTGATCTGAAGAGATTCAGGAGGATTACATAACCCGCTAGCACGCCGAATAGGAATTCAACCGACGGTTAGCTGAAATGAAACGAAATCATTGTTGAGAATAAATGGAGGATTGAAATGGGAACAATACCCTATATGGGAGTTCTTTCCTGGATTGTCGTTGGTTTAATCGCCGGTTTTTTGGCCGGAGTGGTCGTGAAAGGGGGCGGCTTTGGTTGTATTGGTGACATCATCGTCGGCGTGATAGGTGGATTGTTGGGAGGCTTTGTTGCTTCCTATTTCTTCCATATCGGTGACCCGATGACGGGGATCAATCTGCAGTCGATCTTGATTGCGTTCGCTGGGGCGGTGGTGTTGCTCCTCCTGCTGCGTCTATTCAGTCGTAGTAGAAGGAGATCCTGACGCTAAGGGAAGTAATTGCTTCTTTAAGTCCGCTTAACAAATTGATCATTCAAAAGGAGAAATCTCATGACCCTATTGTGGATTATCATCATAGTTCTAGTAATACTATGGCTGCTCGGCTTTTTCGGTAGTAACATAAGTTCAAGTTTCCCGCGCACCGGCAGTTGGATTCACATTCTGATCGTTATCGCCGTCATACTCGTCATATTGCAGCTCCTTGGGGTGATAAACCTCTAGCGCAGCCGACCCGCGCCTCCGCTTCCGTCGCTAGCTGTGAGTCAAGCGTAAATTGTAGCGTTACATGGGTTTGCCGTTGTGATCAGCAACTTCTATGGCCTGTGGTACGCTGGATACTTTGGTGATGAATAGCTCGGACGATCCCATCCTGTTGTTGAACGATCGCCAGCAGTAAGTGAATGGGTTCGACGATCTGATGCTGAGAATCCTGTGCCAGGTGCTGGGAAGCGAGTGAGGCCTCCTGGGATTTCTGGTAGTGCTATTTCACCACTACTGCCTGGCTGCGCGCGCGGAGTTCCGAGATGATCTGCCGCATTCTGGCCAGGGTGTTCTCAGCTTTGTCGATGCGCTCGCGCTCACTGCGGACGTAGCGGGTGTAGGGGGCGACGCCATCTTTCAGGCGGGTGATGGTATCTTCGCTCTCGTTGCTGAACTGGGTGGTCAGAGCGCTGAACAGATTTTCGCGCAGGCTGAGCATTTTCTCTTTGAACCTGTCTTTAGTCTGTTTGCGCTTGAAGGGGATCACGAAAAAGCCCAGGATGGCCAGGGTGCCTGCGGCCAGGATGCCGGTGATATCCAGGGTGGAAGAGAGGACGGCTATGGTGACCAGCGCCCCTAGACCCACAGCGCCGACCTCCAGCAGAGCGGTCTG
>JALHTN010000148.1 GCA_022865865.1 Anaerolineales bacterium | reverse complement strand
TTTGCACTGCTAAATTCTCAGCTCACTTTAGCCCAGGTTATCGCAGATTATCATGATTCAGATCGCCCAGAAATTTTAGGTAAACAGATTCCGATCATTGGCAATCCAGTGATGACCTCCATTTTGGAGAGTGGTTCCCCACTGGTAATTGAAGATACGAGGGACAATCTACTCCTTTCAGGTGCGGATCAGGTTCACGAAGCTGCCTCTTTATTGTTAGCTCCGATCATATTTGGAGGGGAAGTGGTGGGCACATTAGAGGTTGTTTCCTTATCCAAGAGGCAATTCTCTGCAGCGGAGATCTCACTGGCACAGAAGGTGACCAGCCAGGTTGGGCAGGTGCTGGAGCGCTTAGGCCTATTTGCAGCCACTCGAGATCAGGCAGAGCGCATGGCTCATTTAGCGACGATCAGCGAAGGGCTCAACCGTCCTTTATCCCTGGATGAAGTGATCAACAGCATAGGAAGGGGTGCTGTACTTCTAAGCCAGGCTGATCGAGCAGCGCTCTTCCTGCGTCAAGATAATGGAGAGGTATCTGCCCCCTGGTTCGAAAATTTGTCCTCCGATTATGTCCAACAAGTATCTCGAAGATTCGAAGAACTACCCGGTGGAGTCTTGTTTAGAAACTCTGAGCCAATTTTACTCTCCGATATCGATCAGATGCCTGCAAATTCCTTATTGAAAGATCTTGGATTAAACGAAGGATTTCGCGGGGTCGATTTATGGCCCTTAGTCTATAAAGACGATGCTGTTGCGGCAATCGGCTGTTATTACGACGAACCTCATATCGGCTCAGATACGGAACAGGAAGTCATGCTCACCTTTGCCCGTCAAGCCGCGGTCGCGCTGGTGAATGCACAGCTTTTTGACGAGACACGACGCAGGACTCTGCAGCTTGAAGCTCTCAACGCAATTATCACCGAAGTTACTGCAGCAACAGACCTCGATCATCTCCTTGGCATCACACTTGACCACACATTAAGAGCCCTTGGATTGCATATTGGCGGGATATGGGTAGGTGAGCAGCGAGTTTTGCGCGAAATGCCTGATAAATTAAGTGAAATATTCAACCAGCTGATCAGCGAAATGGATGAGACATCTGCCTCAACGATTGCTATTCAAGATTGGGATCACATACAAGAAGAGGATAGATATTACTCTCAAAGGTCAATCTTGTTAAGTCATGATACCCGCGCCTCGCTCACTGTACCACTTGTGTCGGAAGGCAGACAGATTGGCGGTTTAAGTTTGGCTTCACCCATGGCTCGAAATTGGTTGCCAGAGGAGATTGCGCTGGTTGAGGGAGTGGGAAGACAGATTGGTGGGGCAATTGAGCGGATAGCACTGCTTGAAAGGATTCAGGAAAATGCCCAACGGGTCCAGCATATTATTGATACCGTGCCAGAGGGAATAATCCTTTTGGATGAAGAAAGTCGGGTGGTTCTCGCAAATCCCGTTGCACAAACCTACCTGGTGAATTTAGCGGACTTTACATCTGGAGATGTCTTAACTCACTTGGGTCAAAAATCCCTCGAAGAACTATTGGAACCAGAACACCAAAATCTTTGGTACGAGATTGAATATGGCGGTCCACCACGCCAGATTTTTGAAATTGGAGCACAGCCATTGGAGAAGAGTGATAATCCTGGTGGGTGGGTGGTTGCAATACGGGAGGTAACCCAGGAGAGAGAAACCCAGACCCGCATCCAAATGCAGGAAAGACTGGCTACAGTGGGACAGTTGGCGGCTGGCATAGCTCATGACTTCAACAATATCCTGGCTGCTATTGTCGTATATGCTGACCTATTAAAACGCGATCCCAATCTGTTATCTGATAGCCAAGAGCGATTAAGCATTATTCAGCAGCAGGTTCATCGCGCTGCGAGCCTGATCAGGCAAATTTTAGATTTCAGCCGCAGATCTGTGATGGAGCAAAGCACGCTTGATCTATTACCTTTTGTAAAAGAATTAGATAAATTGCTGCGAAGAGTTCTACCGGAGACGATTCACATTGAGCTGAGCTACCAACCTGGGGTTTATCTGGTTAACGCTGATCCCACTCGCTTGCAGCAGGTATTTATGAACTTAGCAGTGAATGCAAGAGATGCTTCTACGGATGGCGGGATCCTTGAGTTTGAGCTGGATCAGATTCAAACCCGGGATGGTGATACACCCCCATGCCCAGACATTCCACCGGGTTCATGGAATCGAATCACGGTGAAAGATTCTGGGGAAGGAATTCCCCCTGATGTGCTGCCGCACATTTTCGAACCGTTTTTTACCACCAAACCTGTTGGTGAGGGGACTGGTTTGGGTCTTGCTCAGGCGTATGGTATTGTCAAACAGCATGATGGTTATATTGACGCACACAGCGAGATCGGAGAAGGCACAATATTTCACATCTATCTACCTGCTCAACAACCAATAATTGAGCAAGCTGATCACCTAGATTTTTCTTCGGAAAGAAGAGGTTCAGGAGAGACTTTACTGCTAGTCGAGGATGATTATTCAACTCGGCAAGCGATGAAAACTTTACTCGAAGATTTAAATTACCAAGTACTGATCGCTGCCGATGGGCAGGAAGCATTCAGCATTTATGAAAACGAGGCTGAGCGGATCGCCATGGTTATCAGCGATATGGTCATGCCAGTCATGGGGGGCGTGGCGCTTTACCAAGCCTTAAGAGAACGATGGCCTGATATAAAAGTGCTATTTATCACTGGTCATCCTGAAAAAGAAGGCGACCGGGCTTTGTTGGAATCCGGGAATGTTCATTGGCTGCAGAAGCCCTTTTCTGTCGGGATTTTCAACGAGGCTGTGTACAAGCTTCTGCATGAATCATAAGAAATCATATTAAAGGGCGTGGGGGTATTTTGCTAAGCTGTTGATCAACCTTTTTTGGGTTTTTCTTTTACGCGCAGGATGAATGCGGGAGTATTAAGGTTTCTCTCCAATAAATACGTGATATAGCGCTGCATGAAGTGTTCAAGATCCTGGTTTAATTCTGGGGTAAGATGAGCTCGAGTTGCGTCCCGGTATGAACTGCGTTGGAAATGGCGCATGTATTTGAGCGTGTTCATAGATATTGGTCTTGCATCTGGAATTCGAGAGCCACAGCGGGGGCAGATGACTCCTCCCATCGATATTGAGAAAAACTGATCTTCCGGTTGTATCACAGAATCACAGTTAAGGCATTTTATTAGTTCGGGTCGATATCCCAACAGGTCGAGCAAGTGGATTTCGAAATAACGGATTGCAGGATACGGTGTTTGCTCACTATCAATGCGGGATAAGGTATCCTTCAATAAGCGATAAACCAGTTGGTTATCATCCTCTTCATACGTGAACCGGTCAAGCAGCTCAACTACATATGCTGCATAACCCACTCGGAGAAGGTCTGTGCGCAAATCTAAATAAGCTTCCAAAGTCTCTGCCTGGGTAATGATCAAGAAGGATCTGCCGCGTGCCAACAAAAGATTGGAGCAAGTGAAAGGTTCGAGGTGACCAGCCTTACGAGATCGTATCTTCCGCACACCTTTCGCGATCGCTTGTACTTTGCCTAAATTGCGGGTATAAAGCCACAGCATTCGGTCGGCTTCCCCCCAATTTTTATGGCTTAATACGATCGCTTCTGAACGGAAAGTTCGTTCTTGGATAGGCATGGTCGCATTATACTCGATTGATAACAAAGTCCCCATTTTCCTGACCAGGATACTCTGAATCCGGTTGCTGTTGACGCTAAACAGTCCATCTGGTAGAATCCATGCGCCCGGAGCGTGGTACCCTTCGCCCGGGCACGCTTTCTGTGAAATCCATTCAACACAGAGAGAAATCCGAAATTGTGAAAGGGCTTGAGAAAAATGAAAGTATTACTACTGAAAGACGTATTTAAACTCGGTCGGGCGGGAGATGTAAAACGAGTTGCAGATGGTTACGGACGTAATTATCTGATGCCGCAGGGACTTGCGGTTCTGGCCACTCCTGGAGCACTGAAGCAGGTTGATCGAATCACTACCACGGCGACCGTTCAGAGAAATGCATTGAATGAAGAATTGGGTGAAGTTTCTGAACAACTGAACGGTATGGTTTTATCGTTCACCGCGCGCGCAAGTGAAACTGGCAAACTATACGGTTCAATTACGACGCAGATGATCGCTGATTCAATTAGTGAGAAAACTGGCGTTGAGATCAACAGGCGCCAGGTTTTCTCTCAGCCCTTGAGGTCATTGGGTGAGCATAATATCCAGATCCGTTTGACGGTCGATTTAGTTCCAGAGGTGATGGTTAATGTCATCGGGGAAGGAAAAGAACCGGAAAAAGTCATCATTCAGGAACCTGTATTACCGCCCAGCGACGAAGGCCAAAAAGAGCTGGAGGCTGAGGAACAAACTGAACCCACCAGCGAAGTTGAAGAGCCTGAGGATGAAGAAGTGTCTGAACCCACCAGGGAGGAAGAGCTGGAGGATGAAGGACTGTCTAAACCCACCAGCGAGGTTGAAGAGCCTGAGGATGAAGAAGTGTCTGAACCCACCAGGGAGGAAGAGCTGGAGGATGAAGGACTGTCTGAACCCACCAGCGAGGTTGAAGAGCCTGAGGATGAAGAAGTGTCTGAATCCACCAGCGAAGTAGAAGATCCTGAGGATGAAGAACAGGCTGAACCCACCAGCGAGGTAGAAGAGATCGAGAATCAACCTGAAAGCGTGGTTGAAGAAGAGTCTGTCGAAGAATAGCGCCAGAAACACAGCAAATTAGCTGGCTGTGAGGCGGAATAAATGTTCAGTCACAACAACACCGGCCTGGTGGTGCTACCCGGTCGGTGTTGTTTACCTGACACTGGATTCCAGGATTCCTCCCAGCGATCGGTTTCCTGATAAGATAAAGTGCAAATTAGAAGTCCATGTCTGAGAGAATTGGTCAGGAATTACAAGAGACTCGGCAAGGGTTAGATATCTCTCTCCAGCAAGCAGCTGAAGAGACACGAATCCGCTTGCATTATTTGCAAGCTCTAGAGAAGGGGGATTTCAATCAACTCCCATCTAAAGCACATGTGCGAGGTTTTCTGCGAGCTTATGCTGAATATTTAGGCATTGATTCAGATTCACTTTTGACAAACCTTGATCAGCAGTGGAGGCCTCAGCAAGAAATTGCCATCGCCCAACAAGATGAGCCAGCTCCAGAAGAACCAAAAACTCCTGGAAACGCATACTCGATTTTTATTGATTTGGGTGAGGAACTGCAGCACCAACGAGAAATGTTGGGATTCTCATTACAAGAGGTAGAGCGGAATATCCATATTCGCCAACATTATTTGGAAGCCTTGGAAGCAGGAAATCTGGATGGTTTGCCTTCACCAGTTCAAGGACGCGGGATGCTGCAAAACTATGCAGCTTTCTTGGGCTTAGATGTTGAAAAGATACTACTCCTTTATGCAGATGGTCTGCAAGCTCAACTTGCTGAAAAGCGAGCCGTAAAACCAGTTGAACCTGAAACGAAACCACGCCGCCGGAGGATGAGCATCCCGTTTCCCCGAATCTTTCCAGGGGATTGGATGATCAGCGCAATTTTGATTGTGGCCGTGTTGGCTTTTGTCATCTGGGGTGTTATCCGGATCAGCTCATTACAGGCCGCGTTAAATCCTGCCGAAACGGTCCCGTCAATTGTCGAAGCCTTACAGACCACACCCGAAGGTGACCTTATAGAAACTCCTCAGTCTCCTGAAACGCCATTTCTCGAAGCAACCGAAGTGGTCAACATTCCTGGTGAAGGCAGTGATCTGATCCCACCGCCGCCGGAAGAAAATAACCCAGAAACTCCCGTACCTACGATCAGTGATGCTCCCGTTCAGGTTTACGTTTCGGTACTTCGCCGGGCTTGGATGCGTGTGACCGTTGATGGCGATATTGAATTTGAGGGGCGTGTTGTTCCCGGAAGCGCTTATTCATTCTCGGGAGAGTTTCAAATCGAGTTGTTCACCGGCAATGGTGCAGGTCTGCAAGTATTTTTCAATGGGACAGATTTGGGTGTTCTGGGAGTTTATGGGGAAGTGGTATACAAGGTATTTACAGCGGAGGGTGTCCTGCTCCCGACTCCAACAAGCACCCCTATTCCAACCAATACACCGCTGGCGAGCCCGACGCCTCCAGCGACATCTGCACCATAAAGAGATTATTGAGTCTCTTCAAGAATACTGATTATTAAAGGTGTTTGAAACCTTATGCGTGAGAATACTTATCATCTGATTTCTTTAGGCTGTTCGAAAAACACCGTCGATTCCGAATCGATGGGACAATTATTGAACCAATCGGGTTATTCACCTGAACTGGATCCTACCCAGGCAAACATCATTATCGTAAATACCTGCGGTTTCATCAGTCCAGCCAGAGATGAATCTTTACTTGTGCTGGGTGAATTGGCTGCCGTGAAAAAGGACGACCAATATTTGATTGCAGCAGGTTGTCTGACCCAGCTCTATGGGCTTGAAGTTGCCCGACAGGTCCCAGGGATCGATGGGCTCCTTGGCACCCGGCGTTGGATGGATATTATTGATGTGATAAAAAAATTACGGCGGGTAAAACACCCAGAGCCTGTTTACCAGCTCCCAGATGTTCCTCAAACGGTTGTGGATCATGAGGGGGTGTTGCGGGTGGCAGTTCAAGGAGCCAGTGCGTATCTGAAAATTGCGGATGGGTGTCGCCGGCCGTGTGCTTTTTGTTCCATACCGTTGATTAAGGGGACGGCAGTTAGCCGACCGATAGATTCCATCCTGCAGGAGGCCAAACTATTACAAAATCAGGGTCTGCGTGAATTAATCCTGATTGCCCAGGATACAACCGATTATGGTCATGATCTGGGCATGAAAAATGGATTAGCCGTTCTTCTGGAGCAGATGGTGGGTGCGTTACAAGAAGATCAATCAGCCAGTGGAAATAATATCAAGTGGATTCGAATTATGTACGCTTATCCGGGGTACGTGACTGATCGTCTGATCGATGTTATGGCATCCCATGAGCAAATCGTGCCCTATCTGGATATCCCTCTGCAGCATGCAGATCCCGGAGTATTGAAGCACATGCGCAGACCAGCCAATATTGCGTGGGTGCACACCACGATAGAGAAAATGCGCAAGAAAATGACCGATCTTGCTCTGCGAACTACCTTCATTATCGGATACCCGGGGGAAACTGAAAAGGAATTCCAAACCCTGCTGGATTTTATTGAAGAAATTCGCTTCGACAAAGTGGGGGCATTTCAATTCTCCTTCGAGCCAGGTACAACGAGCGAGGCTTTGGGTGATCCGGTCCCCAGTGAAGTGAAACAAGAACGCTGGGAACGGCTCATGGCATCACAACAAAGTATCTCCTTGGAGAAAAACCAGGCGCTGGTCGGAAGAACCTTGGATGTACTGATAGAAGGCCAGGGTGACGGACTTTCAATGGGCAGGACTTATCGTGATGCACCTGAAATCGATGGTTTGGCGATCCTGGAGGGTGAGCATGCTAGTGGTCAAATCATCCCGGTCCGCATCACCGATGCTATGGCATATGATTTGCATGGGATCCCAGAGAGCGATTGGTCAAACTTGGCAAAAAACAATAGCACAGTTATTTGCCTCGATGCTGAAAAGGGTGCACACTAAATGTTGAACCTTAAACGACCTGAAACAATATTTGCGATTGATATTGTTCGCCAGGCCTCACAGCTGGTTAAGCAGGTGCAGGCAAAAATGGTCTCACCAGCGATAACCAAAGGAGATCAATCGCCAGTTACAGTGGCTGATTTCGCTGCCCAAGCCTTAGTGGGCAGGGCACTGGCAGAGAACTTCCCCGATCAGCCATTAGTCGCAGAGGAGGATGCTTCAGAATTGCGCCAGCCTATTGGACAGCATACCCTGGCGCAGGTGACCGAGTTTGTGTCTGCGCTGATCCCGCAGACAACCCCTGAAAAGATCTGCATATGGATAGACCATGGAGTTGGTGAGCCAACGGAAAAATTTTGGACACTCGATCCCATTGATGGCACCAAGGGTTTCCTGCGCGGAGATCAATATGCAGTTGCTTTTGCCCTGATTGTCAATGGTAAAGTCCAGATTGGTGTGCTCGGATGCCCGAATATTGCAGATGGATCCAGGCCGGATTTGGGGGGGAGTGGAACCCTGGCAATAGCTGTAAGGGGTGAAGGTGCCTGGCAAACTTGCCTCGAACCTGCCACTGGTGCATTCGAACCACTCCAGGTTTCGCAGGTCAAGGTGGCGGAGCAAGCCCGGTTATTACGATCGTTTGAAGCGGGGCATACCAACATTGGGCAGATGGATTACTTAGCTAAAGAGTTGTCCGTGGAAGTCGATCCGGTGCGAATGGATAGCCAGGCAAAATATATGCTGCTTGCTGCAGGTGAGGGAGAATTGTATTTAAGATTTCTGTCCTCCCGCCAGCCGGATTACCGGGAAAAGATTTGGGACCAGGCAGCTGGTTCATTGATC
>JALHTN010000147.1 GCA_022865865.1 Anaerolineales bacterium | reverse complement strand
GGTAGGCATCCCTTACTGGCGAAATGCGGCGGAATTTGCTGAGCAGCACGGGGTCAAAATCGCGGTCGAGATGCATCCTGGCATGCTGGTATACAACGTTGAGTCCATGCTCCGCTTGCGCGAAGCGTGCGGTCCAGCTGTGGGATGCAATTTCGATCCCAGCCACCTTTTCTGGAACGGCGTCGATCCAGTGGCTGCAATCCGCAAACTTGGGGATGCCATCGTCCATGTGCATGGAAAAGATGTCTTTGTCGATCCGTACAACGTGCTGGTGAATGGGGTAAATGACGGCAAACCCTATAGCCAGATACCTGAACGCGCCTGGACCTTCCGCAGCATCGGATACGGTCACGATGCCAAAACCTGGAAGGATATCATCAGCGCTCTACGCCTGGTTGGCTACGATTATGTGATCTCCATCGAACATGAAGACGCTATGATGTCAGTCGCTGAAGGATTGGCTAAAGGCATCGCTTTATTAAAGGAAGCTGGCATATCCGAGGCTGCTGGAGAATTGTTCTGGGCTTAATCTCAGGCAGCATCATCTCATACCCCTTCCCAATCCAAACTCTGAATGGGAAGGGGTTTCTTGTGTGATCCCATGGTCATCAGTATATAATGAAAGAGAATTGATCCAGCCAAATGAAACTTGTACTGATTGACAACCAGAGGAATTAAGCAATGAGCCAGGTTTTTGCAGGCATTGAAGCCGGGGGTACCAAATGGGTGTGCATGATCGCCAACCATCCCGGAGATATCCGCGCCACCACCCGTTTCCAAACAAGTGATCCTGAAGAAACGATTGAAACTGCGATTGAATTCATCAAAGGCCAGACTCGCAAACCAGAAGACCTCACGGGGCTTGGGATTGGATCATTCGGACCGCTCGACCTAAATAGAGATTCCGATACCTATGGATTTTTAACGACCACACCGAAGCCAGGCTGGGCCAACACCGACTTAATCAGCCCATTTCATGAAGCTTTCAACCTGCCGATCGGGTTTGATACCGATGTCAACGCAGCAGCTTTAGGAGAACAGCGCTGGGGAGCCGGTCGAGGACTATCTGATTTCATCTATCTGACAGTGGGCACCGGTATTGGCGGTGCAGCTCTTGCCAACGGCAAACTGATCCACGGGATGATTCATCCAGAAATGGGTCACACCCGAATCCCCCATGATTGGGAACGAGATCCTTTTCCTGGTGTCTGCCCATATCATGGTGATTGCCTGGAGGGATTGGCAACCGGGCCTTCTATTCAAGCCCGCTGGAATCAGCCAGCAGAAGATTTACCCCCAGAGCATCCTGCCTGGCAGCTGGAGGCGAATTATCTGGCTCTAGGAATTACTAATTTAATCGCTACTTTATCCCCGCAGCGCATTATCCTGGGCGGCGGGGTGATGGATCAAGAACATCTCTTCCCAATGATCAGGAGTAAAGTGCGGGAGCTCCTGGGAAACTACATATCGGCTCAGGAGATCTTGGAGACAAACGAACGGTACATCGTACCGCCCAGCCTTGGGTCCCAGTCCGGGGTTCTGGGCGCAATCGCCTTGGCCCAACAAGCAGCGAAGGCATAAGTCATCAATTTAACAGAGCGCATCCAAAGGGTGAGCACGACCTGCAGAGATGGGCTGATCCCTCGGCAATGCTGTTCAAAATACTTGCTTGCAGGTGTTTGACCCATGAAGTGTACACCCCAAAGATCTATGCAAAATGGTGGCGCGGTCAACTAAAACCGATTCTTACGATATACTGCCAGCAATTACGACAACACACATTCAATACTGCATGAGGAGAATTCACTGTGGCTGACATCCCAACCTTCGATTTCGTCATCATCGGCTCAGGATTTGGCGGCAGCGTCTCCGCCATGCGATTAACCGAGAAGGGTTACAAGGTGCTGGTTATTGAGCGGGGGAAGCGTTATCGCGATGAAGATTTCCCCAAAACCAACTGGAATATCCGGAAGTTCCTCTGGTTGCCCGCGTTGCGGTGTTTCGGTATCATGCAATTTTCGCTGCTCAAGGATGTCCTGGTGCTTCATGGTGATGGTGTTGGCGGCGGTAGCCTGATGTATGGCAATGTCCTGATGAAGCCGGACGAAAAGTATTTCGATCAACCAGGCTGGAAAAATGTTACAGATTGGAAATCAACGCTCAAACCGTATTATGCTCAAGCCCGGTTTATGTTGGGAGTGGATCAAAGCCAGCGCCTTTGGAAGGCCGACGAGGTCTTAAAGCAAATGGCTGATCAGGATGGTGTTGGCGACACTTTTCAAACTACAGAAGTTGGTGTTTTCTTCGGAGGCGAAAGTGAAGAGGGAGAAGAAGTAGCAGATCCATACTTCGGTGGTGAAGGACCAAACCGACGAGGCTGTATATATTGCGGCGGGTGTATGGTTGGCTGCAGACACAACGCTAAAAACAGCCTAGTTAAGAACTACCTATACTTTGCGGAGAAGTGGGGAGCCAAGGTATGGGCTGAGTGCGAGGTGAGTGATATTCAACTTCTAAATAAGCCTCAAACCGATGGTGCTCGATACCAGATGGTTTACAGGAGCAAAACAGCCTGGTTGAACAAACCAGCACAGAAGGTGCGAGCACGCCATGTAATTGTCTCGGCAGGCACCCTGGGGACCAACAGTTTGTTATTTAGATGCCGGGATATCACCAAATCCTTACCCAAGATCTCAACCCAGCTCGGTAAAAAGGTACGCACCAACAGT
>JALHTN010000146.1 GCA_022865865.1 Anaerolineales bacterium | reverse complement strand
GGCGAGAAGCCTCGATGATGGTAAAGATCCCAAGGATCAAAGTCAAAGGCACAACCACACCAAGCGTGACCTTGGCGCGCAGATTTGCCTTGATTGGCCAGAATCGAGAACCTTGTTTTGATTCCACAGCTACTCGCAAGTAAAATCGCTTAAATATTGTTCATCACCAGTAATTCGACATCTCTATCTCTCTATCCGCAATGGATTTTATTGTAAGCTAATTATCAAGCGCGCCTTCCTCGATCCAATCCAGGATAATTTGAATCTCATCTTCAGGCAATAATCCAGCTGGAGGCATAATGTTCCCAATGGATTGTGTACCGATCATCTTTTGAGCCAGGAGACTGTTCTCTGGATCACCGGGTATGATCACTGGTGCGTTGTTCCCCGTGCCCAATACAGTTGTATAGCTGCTGGCATCCCAGCCTCCAAAATTGCCGTGGCAAGCAAAGCACTCGGCTTCAAAAATGGGCATCACATCTGAAGAAAATGACACTTCCCCAGTGGTCGGTTGACCTGAAACCGGTGAGGCCCTAAACTGGCGGATAAGCAGCACCATTTGCTGGATCTGATCAGCACTCAAAACGTCACCCCAAGCGATCATCGAGGTTGCATCATGTCCCACGTTTATAGCGTCATAAAGCTGGTTATCGGTTATGGTGGCTTGAAACTGAGAGTTCTCGAAAGCTGGTCCAATACCACCTTCTCCATTCAGACCATGGCATTGTGAGCAAAGCTGGTCATAGATTTGTTTGGGATCCAGCGCTACAGTCTCCCCCACATCAATTACAGTTTCCGGTGGTAGTTCAACCGGAGGATCAGCCTCCCAAGATCGAATATATGCTACAACAGCATCGACGTCTTCATCCTCCAGAGGACCTCCAAACGCGCTTCCGAAAGGTGACATGCCGTAATTCGGTTGACCCTGGGCGATGATCGCCCTGATCGTGAAATCATCCCTTGTTTTCAAATATTCAGCGGTGCTGATCGGAAAGATGATATCTCCGGCGCGGGATGGATTTGGGCCGCCTTCCCCGAATTCACCATGGCAGGATGCGCAGCTTTGACTATACAGTTCCTGACCGACCTCAACCGAGGTGCCCTCTGCTGCTGCGATGGTGAAAGTGACTAAAGCATCCAGCTGTTCGGGAGTAAGCACATCACCCCAGACGGGCATGGTATCGTGACTGCCGCCTTCGGCGATGACCTGGCGGGCAGCCTCGACATTTTCTGAGGAGGGGATGCGGTCACCATGGCAGCTGGCACAGTTGGTCTGAAAGGTTTCGGCGCCCTCTGGGACGCTGCCTGGGTCAGTTACATACCTGGCAAGCAAGTCCAGCTCGTTCTCACTCAACACCTCCCGCCAGGGCGGCATTTCCAAATGCAACCCCCCCTGGCTAATGGTGTCTAATAACTGATCCTCACCCCCGGCGAAGGCCACGGATTGACCATGGCATGGCGAACAATTGGTGGCAAACAAGCGCTGACCATCTGGGGCCACCAGGAAATTGAGCAGCTTGGTCTGGTCTTCCTGGCTGATTGATGCAGTCCAATCAGGGATTTCCAGGTCCGCATGAGGAATGAATTCCAATCCGAGCTGGATGGCATTTTTCAAGGCAAGCGGATCGCTGGCGACCAGCTCGGTGACCTGATGGCACTCACTGCAGTTGTCGGTGAAGATCTGGCTCCCGGCTGGGGAGACGATAAATCCGGCCAGGGCATCGATCTGGTCGGAGGTAAGGTCACCGCTCCAGGCAGGCATGCCTTC
>JALHTN010000145.1 GCA_022865865.1 Anaerolineales bacterium | reverse complement strand
TCACGATCCTTCTGTTTTATTTTGTCTTTTTTTGGCTTGTCTTTCTGGGTGATCTTCGCCTGCCCAACGCCAACACTTTGGGCCCGCACAGGTACGCTGGCCGAAAGAAATAGCGAGGCAACGATGGTTATGAAAAGTACAATATTTAGAATCTTGCGTTTAAACACGGTATTCCTCCTATAAACAATGGATAGATTGGTTGTATGATCTGCAGTAATGAGTGTATCGTTTTAGCATTCCACCTCCTCTTATTCGATAGTTAATTTGTTAGATAAAAAGACCGGCTGGGGATTATTGTTCGGATTGAAAATTCTACATACTTTCCTCCTGGTTAATCTGGCTATTGATGTAAAGAAGATAATTTCATAGCGCTGCAATAAGAACAAACTACCAGCCAACTGATCTGATCTCCACTTTGATCAAATTGCTGCTGGTATATGCGCTTCAAGTCCTGGATCTCTGGAATATGAGACAATGCCATGCCGTCAGAATTATTGATCGCATTCAAAAGGTGGCGGGTGTCTTTGCCAATGACCCCCGCTTGTGATTCCAGGTCTTGTCTTGAAGCGCATCGAGGGAGCATAGCTGGCATGCGGTGATATCTTTCATACCAGTGCGGCAGGGTGACCTCGCGTAAGTATTCAATCTGGTAGGCAGCCAGGGCTTCCAAAGTCAGGTGAAAGGCCTGGGCAAGCAAATCTACCCGGCTGATGGCGCACACATCCAGCAAGACCGATTTTGCATCGCTCCAATTTTTGGTGCGGGGGCTTAATAAGCCAAGCCTGGCCAGGCGATCCAGCATTTCATGGAAAACCGGTTGTCCCGATGAGTTGGATAAGAGCTGCTGGCGAAATTCACACAGCGCAGCGGGTTTGAGGCCCGGAGAGACCAGAGACAGGTGCAGGGCATATTTCCAATCTGTGCGAGTGCGCAGCGATTCGACCGCCAGGCGATCTGGCAGGTTTTCAGCAAACTGAAAGATGGTCACCATGGCGAGGATACACAGCGCGTTGGCCTGCCTGGCTCCCGCGGAGTCAAGGCCGGCCAGGTTCAGATCGCTGAAGAGCTGATCGATCTGATCGCCAATAGACAGGTACACATTCTCTATATTGAAAATGGACCTGGCTGCGTCAGCAGTGTCAAGCGGAAGCGGTTGAATGGAAGCCGAATGCTTCAATTATCCTGCCTTGATGCGTTGCGAATATGGATGAATACTGTTCAATCTCCCTTTACGGAGAAACAAGAGATTAGCGTGAGATTAATATACGATTAAGCTTGCAAATTTGTAAGCGTACTCCCCACGGATTTTTTCAGCAGGTTTGCTCATCACAATACTTAATAAATAACGCCGCCTCCGTAATTATTACGGAGGCGGTGCTGGGGGAAACTACGGATAAAGCGAAATATCTACAAATTAATGCTAATTCAACCTGCCGCCCGACATGCCAGGTTCCCAATCTTCGAGCATGCCATGCTGGGCGGCATAGCGCACCAGGTCCACCCTGCAGGTCAGGTTAAGTTTCTCCATTAGATTTGCCCGGTGGCTTTCGACCGTGCGCACACTGATCGTCAGCAAAGAGGCGACCTGCCGGTTGGAATTCCCCTGTGCGATCAGACGCAGAACTTCATATTCCCGCACAGTAAGGGTTGAGGAGTGTGTTTGATCTGGGAGAGTTTTCGCAGTTGATTGATCTAATAGGGCGCGTGTCATGGCAGGATGAATATACATCTCACCGCGGGCAACGGCCTGGATGGCTGTGATTAATTCTGATTCGACCGCCCGTTTAAGGATGTATCCGGCAGCTCCACACTGGATGGCTTCACGCAGTAACGAG
>JALHTN010000015.1 GCA_022865865.1 Anaerolineales bacterium | reverse complement strand
CTGATGGTCGTCATCACAGCCGCATCAGGTTGGGGTACATGAGAATTGACGATGTCTACCTGGCGGATTATTTTCCATGCCCAAATTGGCATGCTGGGCATAATGACACCCTTACTGACTCTGAACATCACCCAAGGTCGTATTATCTGTACACCATCCTGGTATTCCTCAGCTGGAAGAGAAGCGTCAAATCGGGATGTCAATACCGTGACATGATGGCCTCGCTCTACTAGGGCACGAGCTAAACGCTCAGTATAAATCGTCAGGCCAGAATAATGTGGTCTGTAATACATTAACGAAATCAGGATTTTCATCTTATGGATTTAAATTAAAAATGCGTACATTTCGCAGGTGCTGATACAAACCAGATATGGATTCACCGTCCCTAAAAAACGCATACATACCAATGACCCCGGTGAAGGTTATGCTGATGAAGTGGGATACAAATGCAATTGCTAATCCTGCAGAAGTCGATAAGCCTAGCAATGAAAAAGCCCCAACCATCGCTACTTCATATACTCCTAAACCAGCAGGCGCTGAAGGTATCGCGATTCCGAGAGAGACCACTCCAAGAATAAATCCAACCATCCAAAGTTCTAAGTCTACTCCAAAACTTTGAGACAAGAAAATAAATTCTAACCCACCAAAAAACCAGCTCAATACCAATAGAATTATGCTCAATAAAAATTGATCCAGACTGGCTAATACGCCGAGTCCAGCTAATAAGGAATCAATTCTTGGGACGATACGATCCCTGATAACGAATCTTTGCAAGCTGAAATCGTCTAGTTTGGATTTTATCCATTGACGATTGCGAGCTAATACGTACATTGTTAATAACCCGATCATTACAAAGACGAGGGCGGAAATCGCGATCGCTTGACCACCATATATCTCGAACACATAGGGGAGAGTCGCTAAAAACAGAGCCGCGGCGATGGCTAAATCGAATATGCGTTCGATAACAATGGTTGATAATACGAAAAATCCACTTAATTCTGTTGTTTGGGAAAGCATGAAAGCTCTCCCTAATTCGCCTAAACGGAATGGGAAAATATTATTAAGTAAGTATCCTTCATTTAATGTCAGGTATACGCGACCATAATTCACTTTTTTCTGCAGCAAGATCATCCATGCCAATGCCCGCAGTCCCACACTAACCATAAAGAACAACAATGCTGGGAAGAACCAAGACAGATTGATTTGTGAAATGGCTTGTAGTATTTCAGACCAGTTTGAGAATCGGATAAGCAGTAAAACAGCAATCGTGCTGATAATAAGACCGGGCAACCAGCGACTTATTGCACCTAGCTTTGGATGACTCGCCGCGCTCAACTTTCCTCCAACCGGAGGACTGCAAAAAATGCTTCCTGGGGGATTTCTACATTGCCGACCATCTTCATTCGCTTCTTCCCCCGTTTCTGTTTCTCAAGAAGTTTTTTCTTGCGAGAAACATCGCCCCCATAACATTTCGCTAAGACATCTTTCCTGAGCGCTTTTACATTGGCTCTGGAAATCACTCTTCCGGATGCATACGCCTGGATTGGAACAGCAAATAGCTGTCTGGGTATTAATTCCTTTAATTTCGATATCAATGCCTGCCCTTTATGGTAGGCATTGTCACGATGCACAATAATTGCCAGTGCATCCACGGATTCGTTATTTACCAGGATTTCTAATTTCACCAAATCATCAGCCCTATACTCAATGAAATGGTAATCGAGGGATGCATAACCTCGAGTTCTTGATTTTAGCTGGTCAAAAAAATCTACAATCATTTCAGAGAGAGG
>JALHTN010000144.1 GCA_022865865.1 Anaerolineales bacterium | reverse complement strand
TAACGATCGGCGTACACGGCCCCCGCCAGGTTCATGTATTCTGTTTGCAGGAATAATTTGGTGAGCTGAAACGATTAGCTACACATATTAATATTAGCTGCTTAGTGATCAAACAAACCCACGAAAATTCAATTGTCGCGGGCTTGTGTTCTTAATATTGTGAAAAGCGTTTCTGTTCGCATCCATTTACCAAGGGGTGATGAATTCCAATTTATTCATTAATCGTAAATATTAATTTTGCTCCCCTCCTGATAATCCAAGCAAACCGATCACGCGCTCAAGTACGAATTGGGCAACTTCGGTTTTATCAATCAAAGGGAGCACTTCTTCTCCGCCACCTGCATCTAAGATAGTCACCCGATTGGTATCCACGGAAAATCCAGCGTCACCAGCCGAGATATCATTCGCAACTATCAAATCTAATTTCTTCTCATCTAATTTTCTGCGAGCATTACTGAGCAGATCCTTACTCTCCGCTGCAAATCCAACACAGATTTGCGGGTGTCCATCCTTTGCTCTTACTTTCAGGATCTCGCCAAGGATATCAGGGGTACGTTCGAGATTAATTCCAGGTAATCCATCCACCTTTTTTATTTTGTGTTCAGCTGTTGAAATCGGTCGAAAATCCGAAACTGCAGCAGCCATGATCAATACAGTTGATCCTGGGAGAGCTTTGAACACCTCGTCTCGCATTTCTCCAGCAGTTTGAATATCAATACGTTGTGCACCGGATGGGGTGTCGAGGTTTGTTGGTCCTGCGATCAGGATCACATCAGCTCCGCGGTCCAAAGCAGCCTGAGCCAGCGCGAATCCCTGTTTTCCGGATGAGCGATTGGTGATTCCGCGCACTGGATCGATGGGTTCGAATGTTCCACCGGCAGTGACGATTAACTTCTTGTTTTTGAGCGGGCCGCGCTGGGATAAAACATAACGGACGCGCCCAAGTAGTTCAATTGGTTCGGCCATGCGCCCAATACCGGTTAACCCAGACGCCAGGTGACCTTCAACAGGTCCGATAATCGAGATATCGCGTTGGCGAAGAATTTCTAAATTCGCCTGTGTCGCTGGATGCGAATACATCCCACCGTCCATAGCTGGAGCTACGATCGTGGGACACTTGGCAGCTAGAGCTGTAACGGTCAACAGGTTGTCGGCTATACCGTGGGCTAATTTTGCTACAGTATTAGCTGTCACCGGTGCAATGACCACAAGATTTGCCTGCCGAGCCAACCCGATATGTTGGACGTGACCCTGGGACCCCCATAGGTCCTGATCTGTATATGCAGGTCGACCTGTTACAGACTGAAATGTTAATGGTGTGACAAAGTGGGTAGCTGCTTGAGTCAGGATCACATCAACTAGAGCTCCAAATTGGGCCAACTTGGAGGCCAAATCAACTGCTTTATATGCAGCGATCGATCCAGTGACACCTAAGACAATCTGCTTTTTATGGAAAGGGGAGGTCATATATACCGCCTCTCGTCATCATCGTTATGGTATGAATTTATGGTCGGGCTACAAACATTATTTTTATGTTGACTTCATCTTCCGTATTAAGGATACCAGCAATACTAATGGGACCGAAGCCATAATCACTCATTAAAACGGTTGTTTCAGCCTCTCCGGTTATTGTATCTCCATTTCCAACCATCGAGACCTCGAAAGTGGCTGGTTTGGTGACATCACGGATGGTAACATCCCCCATAACTTGAAAAGTGATCTGCTGTCCTTCCTCATAACTCTCCGGCAATCCTTGAATTTCCAGCGGTGTAAATTCCACAATTGGGAATTGCGCCGATTCTAAAAATCGTTCCCGAATCGCATTATCTCGTCTTTGGTTGTCGGATGTAAATTGGCTGATGTCGACGCTCACAATCCCAATAGAACTGTTTTGGGGGTTATCTCGGTCGACTAGGATTTCTCCATTTACCTCAGTAGTAATGCCGACAGCTACGTTGAAGGCATTATCCTGGTTTAAAAACACTTCTCCAACCTCGTAAGAAACCTTCGATTCACCAGGGATGATTTTGAAAGTTTGCAACCCTCCTTCTGGTGCCGGGTACACGGTGCCGAAACTTGTAAGAGGGGTGGCAGTAGGGAAGGGAGGTGGGTAGACTGAATCATCTGTATCCATTTGTGTTTCAGGCTGTTGTACAGGTTCGGATTCTTGAGGTGCGGGGTAATTCTCTGGTTGTGTCTCAGTTGATGTTTGAGCTCCGCAGGCAGCTATGATAAACATTATGGCGAGTAAAAGGATTGGTTTTGACATTGTTGCCTCCATGGCATAGAGTTTATTGATTATATTATCGTTTGTGAAAAACTACGAGAAATTAATGATTTCTTTAACTCGTAATTCTAAGGGATATTATTCGGTTGTTGAATTCTAACAACGCGATCATGATTGGATAGGTCTGGGATTACGCGGATATTTGCGAAAGGAAAGTGCTGCTTGGCAATTGACTGCACTTGAACCCCCTGAGTACTTTCAATTTCAATTAACAGTACTCCCCCTGGATTTGTATAGGAGGGGGCAATTTCAAGCAGTTGTGCAATTAAGTCCAGTCCTTCTTTACCTCCATTGAGAGCCAGGTCTGGTTCACGACCAAATACCTTCAGGCTGGGTAATATATCCGTAGGAATATAAGGCAGGTTTGCACAAATCAAGTCGAAATGCATGGCCAGGGGGAACAGCAGATCACATTGTAAAAAGTGCACCCGTTCATCAACATCGTGGTGATACGAATTGCTGGATGCAGATTTGAGAGCCGAGAGGGATATGTCAGTAGCAATGACAGTTAAGTTTGATTCATGTTTTGCAAGGGCTACTGCAATACACCCAGTACCAGTACCGATATCGACAGCCAAATGATAACCCTGGTGTTCACCGAGCCAATCCAAAGCCTGGTCCACAATTAATTCTGTTTCAGGACGGGGGATCAAGGTATCAGGCGTGACGGCAAAATCCATGCCGTAGAATTCCCAATGCCCTATTACGTAGGGCAGCGGCACCCCTTTTTGCAGGGAAGATAAATCAACGCGCCATGTGGAGACATCTGATTTGGATAAAAATTCTTCAGGATGGGAGATTATCCAAGCACGTGGTTTGCCTAACGCGTTTGCCAGCAGAATTTGGGCATCCAAATTCGGAGTATCACTAACCTTGTCAAGTGTCTCAACACTCTCTAAAAGAGCGTGAGAAATAGTGATCAAGCGTCAAATCCTGCAGCTGCTAAACGGTTAGATTCTTCCCGAGTAGCAAGCTCATCAATAAATAGATCAATATCACCATCCATTACAGACGGTAAATTATATGAAGAGAGATTAATGCGATGATCCGTCACCCGGGATTGGGGGTAATTGTAAGTGCGGATTTTCTCAGATCGTTCACCTGTACCTACTTGGGAACGGCGATCCAGATCGATTTCTGCCTGCCGTTTATCTACTTCGAGTTCATAAAGTCGAGCACGCAAAATACTCATTGCCCGAGTCTTATTTTGCAGTTGAGAGCGTTCATCTTGACATTGAACAACGATCCCACTGGGTAAATGGGTAATCCGTATCGCGGTAGCGTTCTTCTGCACACTTTGACCACCTGCTCCAGCGGATTTGTATACATCAATTCGAATATCTTTATCAGGGATAGCAATCTCAACATCATCCACCTCGGCGAGAACTGCCACAGTTGCAGCAGAAGTGTGGATGCGACCCTGAGATTCGGTGACCGGGACCCGCTGAACACGGTGAACACCTGATTCGTACTTCAATCGTGAGTAAGCTCCATTACCTTTAAGTAAGAAGGAGATTTCTTTAAAGCCACCGAGACCGATCTCGTTGGAAGAGAGAATTTCAACCTTCCAGCGCTTCCGTTCTGCAAAGCGAGTGTACATGCGGAAGAGATCTGCGGCGAACAGCGCGGCTTCATCCCCACCAGTACCAGCGCGCACCTCCATGATTACATTCCTTTTGTCACGGGCATCTTGGGGGAGCAGCATGCTTTTAAGATCGAGTTCAAGGCTTTTAATCTCAGGTTCAAGCTGTTCCAATTCTGCGATTGCCAACTCTCGAAATTCTTCATCCTCAGTCTCAATTAAGGAGCGAGCCTCTTCTAATTGCTTCAATACCTGGCGGTAGTGTTGGGATTTGGTGACTAATGGCTCGAGCTCCGAGCGTTCGATACTCAGCTCCGCGGCGCGCTGGTAATCATTACCAACCTCCAGAAGCAGTTGGTTCAATTCCTGGTATCGATCTTCAATTCCTTCTATCTTATCTAACATATCTATCAATTATATTCACTTGAAATAGAGAGTAAATTTATCTGATTATTCGTCGGAATTATACCATTGGAACTTTTCATGCTCGATCTTCGTCTTCCATACAAGTATATCTTTATGGAATAAATTTAGGTTAAAAGGGATTGGAAGATGAATAAAATTTTGATAGCTATTTTTATCTTTGCATCATCCATGGCACTCTCATATGAACCAGCTCTTGCGGATGGGATTATTATTCCCGATCCTCCGATTTGTGATTCATGCCCTAATCCGTTGCCATTATCCCAACTATCCATCCGCTATCATCATGTCACTGTCTCGATCAAGGACCAAATTGCCACGACCCACGTCGATCAAGTATTTTTTAATCCGAATGAATGGGAGATTGAAGGTGATTATGTGTTTCCGATCCCAAAAGATGCCACAATTAGCAATTTTGTCCTGTGGATCGATGGCATACCAGTCGAAGGCGAGATCTTAGATGCTGAGAAAGCCCGGCAAACATATGAGGAAATTGTTTCAACCATGCGGGATCCTGCGCTATTGGAATATTCAGAACAGGATGCAGTGCGAGCTAGAATATTTCCAATCCCATCGAAAGGTGAACGAAGAATTGAGCTCCAATATTCCCAGACTCTGACGGCAGAAAACGGTCTGGTCCAGTATATTTATCCTTTGGGCACGGAAAAATTTTCAATAGATCCTCTTGAATCCGTCAGCATTACTGTGGATATCCTTTCAAAGCAACCTATTCGCGCAATATATTCTCCCAGCCACAAAATTTCTGTTAGCAGGGAAAGTAATTTTTCGATTATCGCGGGGTATGAAGAGCAGGATGTGCTGCCCGATCAAGATTTCTCACTAATCTATTCCATAGGTGAATCAGAGGCTTTCCACCTGCTGTCTTTCCGGGATCCAACTGATTTTAATGATCCCGATGGTTTTTTTCTTCTCCTGCTAGCACCTGCTCTCCAGGAATCAACTCGACCCATCCCAAAGGATGTAGTCATTGTGGTAGATCAATCAGGGAGTATGGAAGGTGAGAAGTTTGAGCAAGCTCAGCAGGCCATGCGGTATATCCTAAACCAATTAAACTCTCAAGATCGCTTCAACATAATCGCGTTCAGCACTGGTGTTGATTTATATGCTCAGTATTTAATGCCTGCTTCAGAAATTGACGAAGCTATTTCTTGGGTAAATCGGTTAAGCGCAGGAGGTAGTACAGATATTAATCGCGCCTTGCTTGAAGCAGCTTCTCTTGTTGAAGATACACGGACCTCGTACTTGATTTTTCTAACTGATGGTCTGCCGACAGTTGGGGAGGTGGAAAGTGAGAAAATCATTAGCAATATGCTGAATTTTGCACCTGAAAACCTGAGCTTATTTGCTTTTGGTGTTGGTTATGATGTGGATACCTATCTACTGGATTCACTGGCACAAAACCACCATGGAACTAGTACCTATGTTGTACCTGGTGAGGCGCTGGACGAGTCTTTATCTGCGTTTTACAACAAGATCAGCACGCCGGTGTTAACCAATTTGAATATAGATTTTGGTGATCTGAAGACAAAAGATATTTATCCCCATCCGCTCCCCGATCTATTCGCAGGGTCTCAAATTGCTGTAGTTGGACGCTATGCTCAAGGTGGTATCGTGGATGTCACACTGAGTGGATCCGTCAATGGGAGCAATAAGGACTTCATTTATCCAGCCCAGGTATTTGAGCAAGAAAGTGAATATCTTGGTGATCCTGCTTCTCAGATACCGAGTTTGTGGGCGACTCGAAAAATCGGTTACCTTTTGCAGCAAATCCGTTTAAATGGACCAGACAGGGAAATAATCGATGAAATCGTGCAGCTGAGCATCCGTTATGGGATCGTAACACCCTATACATCTTACCTGGTCACAGAATCATCCGTGCTGGGCATGGAAGAACAAGAGCGAATAGTTTCGGAAGAACTGCAGAAATTCAATGATTTGGCGACCTTGCCGACATTCGGTCGTGGAGCTGTTGAGCAAGCAGAGGGGCAAAATTCATTAGCTCAAGCTGATTCAGCACCAGCAGCCCCATATGAAGCTCACCAAAAAGTGCGGACTATCGGTTCCCGCACATTTATTGACTCCAATGGAGTCTGGACTGATACACGATTTGATCCACAACAAATGGAGACAATCGAAATAGCATTCCTTTCAGAGCAATATTTCTCTTTAGCTCGAAACCATCCAGAGTTAGCAATGGTTTTCGCATTGGGATCGGAAGTTATCGTTATCTCAGGAGATAAGACCTATGAAATCATCAATGAAGGATTTGCTGATATTCCCTCTCCTGTTCCAACACCTCACGTGAGTACCCAAGCCACCCCCGCAGTTTCTACACCTGAACAGGTTCACAGTGAAACCAACCCACCGAAACCATCTGTTGTACCAACGCTGCCTTGTATGAGTGGTTTGGTCTTCGCTCTGTTACCAATGATCGCAGTCGGTGCTGTTAGATTTAGAAGAAAGTAGGATTTTTCAAAGAATAATAAACCGCCTGGAAGGTAAAAAAACCAGGCGGTTTCCTTAATCGGTTGGAGCTATTTGAAGGGATTAATCGTTTGCATACTCGAAGCGGTTTTCGACACCATATGGGGCATCGTCAATGTGCACTTTTTCCATGCCTCTTTCGCCCTTATTCGGTGCTTCGCGATCACAGCGGGTGAAGGTTAGTTTCATGTAAGTTTTCAGATCAAGACTACCAGAATCTGAGAGTCCACAAGACCAGACTGTCTGATCATAAACTAATCGTTCAACTGTGAATACTTGAGTTGTATCTGCTGCAACCGTCAGGTAGTAAAAAGTATCCCCGCTTGTCAGACTGATCGATACCGGTTGGTCTGTCTTGTTGATTACTTCAAACCTGGCAAGATCAGTTTTTGCAACAGCCACGATAGTAGCGATTGATAAAACAACCAGCAAAGCTATCAAAGCGATTGTTAGCAATTTTTTATTCATTTGGCACTCTCCTTGCATCAAATTAGGTTAAGTCTGGATAGGAAAAATTGTTGCTGAAAAATAGCAATTACTTATGTTCGGAATATTTAACCTCCCAATTTGAACTTCGCGTAAACCCATCAATGAAGGTATGCCTAGAAAGTATTACCCCCACTCAATCATTTTAATAGATTATAGCCGAATGGAAATCGAAAGTCAACTAGCCCGAAAGTAATAGACCGAAAGTAATAGAGAGAAAGGAGCCATATAATTGAAAAGATTAAATATTTCATTAATAACTATTAAATATCATAGTCTTGCGCACTCACAATTAGCATGCTATAATTTTTTTAGTACCTTCCCCTCCTAGTGAGTGAATTTATCAGAATCCGACTATAAAATCATTACCCCCCCGATCGCGATTATCGATCTATTTGAGTAGTACTAATTCACTTTGTGAAAACAATGGCGATAGACGTCGTCACTGAACCATTTTCTTTGTGACGCCTAATTATCATCAAAATTTCGTTCCGTTCCAATTAGGTAGAAATGATATGAAAGTAGCAGAACTTGAAAAAACTCCCCTGGGTTCTTTGCGCCAAATCGCCAAAGAGCTGGAAGTAAAAAATGCGAATCGATTAAAAAAGGAAGACCTCATTTTAAAGATCCAGCAAGCTGAAGCAGAACGCGAGGGACTGGAGCTGCGTGGAGGCATCCTTGAGATCATGAGTGAGGGCATTGGTTTCTTGAGATCCGGACATTACCAGCCTGGACCCTATGATATCTATGTCTCCCAATCACAAATCAGGCGTCATGGTTTGCGTAATGGTGATCTTGTCATTGGACATGTACGCCCTCCACGTGAGTCTGAAAGACATTATGGTTTATTGAAGGTTGAATCTGTTAATGGTATTGATCCGGATGCAGCCAAGCGTAGACCAAGATTTGAAACTCTTATCCCCATTTTTCCAGACGTACGATTCGATCTAGAGACTGACCGAATGGCCCTGTCAACTCGCTTGATAAATTTAGTAACACCAGTGGGTCGGGGTCAGCGAGGCTTGATTGTATCGCCCCCCAAGGCTGGGAAAACCACAATATTGAAGGATATCGCCAACGCGATTTCAACAAAAAACCCCGAAATTAAACTAATGGTGGCTCTGATTGGTGAGCGACCAGAAGAAGTAACGGATATGGATCGCTCTGTTGATGCTGAGGTGATCTCGTCGACATTTGATGAACCCGTCACTTCTCATGTACGTGTCGCTGAAATGGTTCTAGAACGTGCGAAGCGTTTGGTTGAAGTGGGACAGGATGTTGTGGTTCTGATGGATTCGATCACTAGATTAGCCAGAGCTTATAACCTGGTGGTTACACCTTCTGGACGAACACTTTCGGGTGGTATTGATCCATCAGCACTTTATCCTCCCAAACGTTTTTTTGGTGCAGCACGAAATATTGAAGATGGCGGCTCGCTGACGATCTTGGCAACCTGCCTGGTCGACACTGGTTCTCGTATGGATGATGTGGTTTATGAGGAGTTCAAAGGTACTGGAAATATGGAACTGCATCTCTCAAGGAAGCTCCAGGAACGCAGGATATTTCCTGCAATTGATATTGAGCGTTCATCCACTCGGCGTGAGGAACTCCTGCTCGGACCAGATATCACACCACGGGTTTGGTTGATGCGGCGGATGGTCGATCAAATGGTTACTTCACCCCCCCATGGTGCTGGTCTTGATTCCTCGAGCGCAACTGAGGCAATATTGCAGCGATTATCCAAAACAGCGGATAATCAGGAATTTCTCGAAACTCTACACGAGACAAATTTGTGAGCGAACCTCAAGAAAATTTACAGACCTCCCTCAATCGGGGTTTGTATTGGGGTGCCTGGGTTGTAGCTATCGCCCTCGTTGTGGTCGCAGTTTATCTTGGATGGCGGGTAACATCAGTTAAGGCTGGCTCTAATGAGCAAGCAGCTGCTCCAGCAAGTACACAGTTCCCAATAATTGGCAATGAGAATTTGTCACTGCCCCAATTATCGGAGCCGGCGAAACTTGCATCTATCTCCCGGGAAACGAATCTGTACACAGTTATCCCCACCAGACCACGACAAGATGTATTTGATCACACGGTAGAAACCGGAGACTCAGTTTTTGCGATTGCGACAGACTTTGAGCTTGAACCAGAATCAGTTTTGTGGGCAAATTACACTTTGCTGAACGATAATCCTGATCAGCTATCTCCAGGGATGGTATTAAGAATTCCACCCACAGATGGTGTTTTATATGAATGGCAAGAAGGAGATACCCTGCAAGGGATCGCTGACAAATTCGAAGCACAGGTGGAGAATATCCTTGGGTGGACGGGGAACAAATTCGATCTCACAAATCCTGTAGTTGAGGCTGCTTCATTGGTTATGCTACCTGGTGGTCATCGAGAGTTCAAGCAATGGATCGTACCTACCATTCCGCGTGGACGCGCCGGTGTATCCAGCTCATTGTACGGCTCCGGAACATGTCCTGGTGGTTATGAGGGTGCTTACGGCACTGGCGGTTTCATATGGCCGGCAGATAATCATTCTCTTTCTGGAAATGATTACTGGTCAGGTCATTTGGCAATCGACATTGCGGCAGGTACTGGAGCACGAATATACGCTGCTGATAGTGGTGTAGTGGTTTTTGCTGGTTCTGCGCTAGGTGGATATGGAAACATGGTAGTGATTGATCATGGCAATGGCTACCAATCTTTATATGCCCACCTCAGTTCAGTAGGGGTGAGTTGCGGTCAAAGTGTCTCACAAGGTCAATACATTGCTTCCGCCGGGAATACCGGTTATTCTACAGGACCGCACCTGCATTTTGAAATTCGATATCTGGGTGGGTTTATTAGTCCCTGGTTTGTATTACCAGCCCCATAACAATTTTAGGTGAATAATATATGAATAATAATTCTGACTTGATGATTGATACTCTGGTTGAAACTGAAAATTATACAATTTGGCGTGCAGATGAACCTGATCAAGAATCTACATTTCACCTGGAGCTAAATAATGTTACAGTTCATTTTTTCAGGGAAGAGTGGGATGAATTTGTAGAGCTGGCTAAACGATTATTAGAATCGAACTAATGAGTGATTGATTCGACGTAAGCGATTGCCCCCTGGCATGGTTGGGTAAAGTGAGTTGAAACATGATCCCAATCCATTGGTTCTCTGAGATTCCAGGTGCTGAAAATAGCAAAAGCCAAACAACCAGGACCGCCATTATAATTTGCTAGAGTGAAACGCCACAAATCCTCGTAACGGCTAACTGTTCCGGGGGATTTTTGTGTGGCGTTGTAAATCGTTTGCCCGACCTGATCACAATTGGCGAGAATTCCCTGAGCAAAGAGCATCACCGAGATATCCGCATGGATTAAATCCACCCCGGATGGACACTCCGGACAATCTGAGTTTGCTCCGAGGGCAAGTGCACCCCGTAATAACGCTTGCTCATCTGCTTCCAATCCTAAATATCCTTTGGAGCAGGCTATTTCTGAAAGGATTAATGGGCAGAAACTTTCGTAAAAAGGTTTGTTCCAGAGCAATATAGTGTCAGCACCCATGTCCGTGATTTGACCTAACCCGTATTCTTGGGGAACCCGGAAAACCCCAGGCCAAAACTGACTTTCTTGGGCGAATACGTTCTTCATCACCTGAGCTGGTAGGTGGGTTTCTTTAGCTACTTCTAGGATGCGATTATCGAACTGATTTTGCCATTGATCAACCAATGGGCGGGCTTTACTCAGACCGCAAGCATCCGCATATCCATTAACCAGCAGACCGTTGTTAGCACATTCTGGAGCGTCAATCAATCCCTGTGTGATCAGCCTTCCTGCCAAGTATTGGTAAGGTTCTACCGATGCGAGCAGTAACTTCTGGGAAGGAGTCGCCAGCCACGATGGTGGCAAACCCGGTGGGGGAAAAGATTCCCAAATCAAGGAGCAACTTTCTGTAGGACCTCCCAACCATTGAGAGCTGAGCACATCCACATACCAGCCATTATCCGCTGGATTCGTCGGCACGCCGGTTTCAAGCACCCGCACAAGGGCAGTGTAATGATCGCTCGAATCACCGAAAGTCGAATCAGCCCAGAACTCAATTTCAGTTCCAGAAAATGGTGTAGATTTCAAAGGTATTTCGCAATCACTTCCCCCACATGTTACTTTTCTTCCTTCAACAACAACATGAATCGCTTCAATCTCATAATCAGGAAGTGGTTCTTCGGCAGTAAATAATAGATTTGGCTGCTGGGGACAGAAATTTTCTGGCGGGCTCAATGAACACCCAGACACCTTCACCCAAACGGATGGGGATGGAAGATCTACGATAGTAGTTACTTTTCCAGGTTCGAATCCAGCAAAATAGGCATACAATCCTGGGCAGTAGGTTGTTGGTTTACCAGCTGCCGCTTCTTCGCACGGGGGAGTTTTCAACCACTGTTGATAGATATCGGCACCACATTGCTTGATCACTTCCTCTGCTGATGGAGGGCCTTCATGGTTTACGAATATCTGGCAGACGAGGATGTTATCAGTCCAGCGGTTAAGCCACCATTCAAATAAAGTCTCTTCGCTTACGACGGTAGTTTGGCGAGATGGATCGTCGGATTCCTGCGCGATGGCATTACCCCCTTCCGTTGTGGTCAGGCCAAGGAGCAGAATGATTATATAGACAACGTTAGCGACTCTTTTAGCCTGGACCATCCTATATCAAAAATATCACGTTCATAGGTGATTGTCAACAATCTTGCAACACGAGTTAGCCCATGTTACACTAATATCCAACGATAAGTGCCGATTATTTAATTATTTAAAAATTTTATGCAATATTCTAGAAATTAATAAAACTAGCAGGGTTGGAAAAAGAGCTCAGCAGCCTTGGTATTCCCCGGGGTTGAAATCCATGAGGTTTGACCCATGCCTCCAACACTTTACCTTCTCGATGGTCATGCATTAGCCTATAGAACCTATTTCGCATTAACGCGTGGTGGTACTGGGGGTCAGAACTGGATAACACGAGAAGGTGAACCAACTGCGGGTGTTTATGGTTTTGCGAGTGTTTTGCTGCGTATCCTTGAACAAGATCGACCTGAATATTTGATGGTTGCATTTGATACTGGAAGGACTTTTCGCGATGATTTATATTCAGAGTATAAAGGAACTCGCGAGAAAATGCCAGATGATTTAGCCATTCAAATGATTCGAGTAAAACAACTGGTCGATGTATTTAACATCCCGCGTCTGGAACTCGAAGGTTATGAAGCTGATGATGTCTTAGGCAGCATGGCAGTAAAGGCTGTTGATGCCGGTTTGGGGGTAAAGATTATCACTGGTGATAAAGATCTGCTGCAGCTGGTTAATGATCGTGTCATGGTCAGCCTCCCCGGGAGATCACTTTCTGATTCAAGGGATTTTTTCCAAGCTGATGTTCTCGAATTTATTGGTGTGCGACCAGATCAAATTGTAGATTTTAAAGCCTTGGTTGGTGACAAATCGGATAATATCCCTGGGGTACGAGGCGTTGGCGAAAAAACAGCTGTACTGTTGTTAGCAGAATACGATACGCTGGAAAACATCTATTCCAACTTGGATGATATTTCGGCCTCAATTCACAACAAACTTGAAAAATCGCGCGATGATGCTTTTCTAAGCCAGGAATTAGCGCGGATTGTTACCAACCTGGAAATTCCATTAGATCTTGACCAAGCCCAGACGGATCACTACAATCCCCAAGAAGTGGAGGCTCTTTTTCGCGAGCTAGAGTTTCGTGCGCTCTCGAACCGTCTGGAAAAGCTCGTCGGGACCCAAGGACAGGGGATTCGAGCTCATGGTGATCAATTAAGCCTATTCGCAGAATCTGGAGAATCTAATGTATCGGTTCCATCTGATATCCAATTGCGAACAACCATTGTTGACACAAAGGACAAGTTAAATGAACTGGTATCCACATTTGAAAATGCCAGCCTGATATCATTTGATACTGAAACTACATCTACTGACCAGATGCAGGCTTCCCTGGTGGGAATCTCATTAGCAACTGATCAGGATAGGGGTTTTTATATACCGGTCGGCCACCTGGCACATGCGGATCAACAATTACCATTAGAAGTGGTGATGAAAGCACTCCGTCCATATCTTGAAAACCCAGCAATTCCCAAAGTTGGCCACAATATTAAGTATGATGCAGTGCTGATGGCTCGATATGGAATGAAAGTAACACCCCTGTCTTTTGATACTATGCTCGCTGAATGGCTGATCAACCCAACCTCTCGAAATCTTGGATTAAAGAATCTTGCTTGGGTTCGATTGAATATCAAGATGACCGAGATTGAAGAACTGATCGGCAAGGGAAAAAAACAGCGTAGTATGGCAGAAGTGGGGATTGAAGAAGTCGCTGAATATGCTTCGGATGATGCAGTGATACCTTTGCGATTGAAGCCTGAACTTGAAGGGGAATTGGATGAACACCAGGTACTGGCACTATTCAACGAAATAGAAATGCCGTTAGTTCAGGTGCTTGCGGAGATGGAAATGGCAGGCATCGGTTTAGATGTTGAATACTTAGAGCAATTTTCGCGGGAATTAGGTGAAAGATTAGGATTAATAAAGCACCAGATTTTCGATGTGGTTGGTAATGAGTTTAATCTTAATTCCCCTCAACAATTATCGGAGGTCTTATTTGGTCGCCTGAAACTATCACCGCCCGATCGAACACAAAAAACTTCAAGTGGATACTATTCCACTGCAGTCGGGACATTAGAGGCAATGAAGGGTGACCATCCAGTCGTTGATTGGGTGCTTGAGTATCGAGAATTATCAAAACTAAAGAATACATATGTTGATGCGCTGCCCCAACAGGTGAACCCATATACTGGACGGGTCCATACTTCCTATAATCAAGCAGGATCAGTTACAGGCAGAATTGCCTCCTCAGATCCAAATCTGCAGAATATTCCCATCCGCACAGAGCTCGGCAGGAAGGTCAGGAAGGCATTCATTGCTAAACCAGGGAATGTTTTACTTGCCGTAGATTATTCTCAAGTAGAGCTGCGTATCGTTGCTCATATGTCTAATGATGAGACGATGCTTGCGGCATTCGAAGCTGGACAAGATATCCATGCAGCGACTGCGGCAGCGATTTTCGATGTGCCGATTGAGCAGGTAACAAAAGATCAACGCAACCGGGCAAAAGGCGTAAATTTTGGTTTAATTTATGGTATGAGTGCTTTTGGATTATCACGTTTTACGGATATAACCCTGGCTGAAGCAGAAGATTTTGTAAAGGCATATTTCGAACAATTTCCGGGTGTGAAGAACTACCTTGACGAGATGAAAACTCATGCAGCAGAAAAAGGATATGTGGAGACATTGCTCGGTCGCCGGCGTTACTTTCTCAGCTTGAAGAACCAAACCAATCGGAATATTCGCAATAGAGAGGAACGAGAAGCGATCAATGCTCCAATCCAAGGGACTGCTGCTGATATTATGAAAATAGCGATGTTGGAGGTCCCAGGAGCTTTAAAGGATGCTCAACTTTCTGCAAAGATGCTGTTGCAGGTTCACGATGAGTTAGTTCTTGAGTGTCCCGAGGAGGAACTCAAGCAAACAGCTGATTTAGTTCGCCAGATTATGGAAGATGCTTACTCCTTGAAGATTCCTTTATTAACTGAGGCCCGTAGTGGTCCTAACTGGAATGAAATGTCACCGGTATAGTATTGGGGTTTATAATCAGACGGAGATACCATGCTTGAGAGCCAGAATCGCTTTAAAGATGAAATGAATCAAGGACATACTGCAGCCTGGGACCAGGACTGGCAAAAAGCTGCGGATCATTATCGTCAGGCGCTTGAATATGCACCAGATGATCCGATTGGATTGGTGAGTCTTGGGTTGGCATTGTATGAGCTCGATTTATACGATGAGTCCATAAAATACTATTCACGAGCGATAGAGGTATCTCCCGATGATCCCTTGGCTTTCGATAAAGTTTCTCAGCTCAATGAGATGCTTGGACAAAGCCAGGATGTAATATCTCCAGGACTCTTCGCAAGTGAACTCTATCTTAAACAAGGCAATGTTTCCAAATCTATTGAATGCCTGGTCAGGGTGATCCGCGCCGAGCCGGAAAATTTACCCGCCCATTCAAGGTTAGCATTAATTTATGAGCGTACTGGTCGCAAACAGCAATGCGTGACCGAATTCCTGATGGTTGCCAGTTTGTTTCAGCACAAGGATGACATAAGCGCTGCAAAACAAGCTGTTGAACATGCACTCGAGATTTTGCCAGAAAGCAGGGAAGCAAACGAGGTGTTATCGTTAATTGCCTCCGGTCAGATATTACCAAAACCAGTATCAGTAGGTTTAGAACGACGACAAGTTCTGATACCTGAAGAAGAAAGCGAGATAGAAACGATCAGCGAACCAGCAGGATCTGAACTTGATCCGCTCGCTGAGGCACACCAAGCGGCAATTTCAGCATTGGCGAATTTTGTTTTTGAGCAAAATAGCAATGGACGGGAATCGGACTACCTGGAAGATCCTGTAAGAAATCAATCCAGCAGCGGTATGCCAGCATCACCGTTATTCAAAACTCAGATTGATCCTCAAGCCTTCTCTCACTTGCGGCAAGCAATGAATTTCTGGAGTCAAGATTCAAAAGGAGCTGCAGCGGATGAAATCGAAAAGGCGGTGGATTTTGGGTTGGATCATGCAGCTGCATATTTTGTCCTCGGTGTCATGCGGTCAAAAGAAGACCGTTTGGAGAGTGCCATCAGGTATCTCCAGCATGCTGTAGAGGATCCTGATTACGCATTAGCAGCACGACTATTAATCGCTCGCACGATGCGTTTTATGGACAGACTAAGTGAAGCTGCAACAAATTATCTCGAAGCGTTGCGGTTGGCAGATGCGCAGCTGGTGCCTGATGATCAAACCGCAGATATGCTGCGAATGTATACTCCAATTATTGAAGCGGAGGCAAAACAAACTGATCCTCTTGTCAAGAACAGGCTGTGCGACATGATTGAAGATTTATTAATCAGACCAGGTTGGCAAACCTACTTGATGCAGGCAAGAGGAGATTTTCAAATAGATATAGAAGGTGTGTCAGCCATGCCGGTAGGCGAGTTGATCAGTAATCCACAAGGTAATCGGATTGTTGAGTCAGTTAGACAAATCAATCAGTATGCCAGGTCAAGCCATTTGCGGTCTGCGATGGAAGAAGCATATTTCGCGATTCAGTTTGCACCATCTTATCTGCCGTTGCATACCTATATGGGGGAGCTACTATTGAAGCAAGACCACCTGCCAGAAGCGATTGAGAAGTTTGGAGCAATTGCTAAAACATACCGTGCACGAGGTGAATCCCAGCACGCAGTAAAAATTCTGCAGCGATTAATTAAAGCTGCGCCTATGGATTTGAATGCCAGAAACCAATTAATTTCACTGCAGGAAGAGATGGGTCATTATGATGAGGCTGTTGAGGAGAAAGTCAATTTAGCGGGCGTGTACTATAATCTGGCGGATTTGCCTCGAGCCCGTGAAGTCTATATAGATGCCTTCAAGATCGCTCAAAATTCAGGTGCCGACCGGGATTTAAAGGTCAAAATTTTGTATCACCTGGCGGATATTGAACTGCAGAGTTTGAATTGGAAACATGCGGAAGAGATATACTCCCAAATTCAATCGATTAAACCTGATGATCATCAGGCAACCGAGAAATTAATTGAATTAAGATTAAGGTTGGGCCAGGATCAACAGGCTCAAAGTGAAATCAACGATTATTTGTCATTCATGGAAGTGACAGGAGATGACCAATCCATCCAATCGTATTTGGATAAGCTGGTTGGGGAATACCCTGACCGGATTTACTTACGACAGAAAAAAGCTGAACTGCACAAGAAATATGGTCAAACAGATCAAGCAATTCAGGAGTATGATCGGATTGGAGAATTATTACTCGATGCAGGTGATCGTCCAGGTGCGGTTGATGCAATTGAGAATATTCTTGCCCTCGACCCCCCAAATAAAAACCAATACCAGGAACTGATTAAGGATCTATCTGCTGAAGAATAACGCCCATTTTTGGATGGGTTGGTGATCAGATATTCGCGATCAATCACACCAGATAAACTTTTTCTCAGAATATTTATTTAATTATCATCCAAGTAGAGGATTATCAATCCTAATGCTATTGGGTATAAATATTTAGTTAAGAAATTTAGCCAAAATCTTGATTAAACAGGGAGACTAATAAATAGGGAGAACAAACAAGAAATGGTTCACCCCTGTGGAGAAATTCGGAGCTATGGTATTGCCGAGCGGATTAACAAGGCGGTAGCTTCATCAGGTGCTAAAATCCAGGTCGTGAATTGATCTTGTATGCTTAGATCAGTTACTCCCTCTGCATGGGTCCACCTGATTCGATTGTTTTCTAAACTTGAGGGGCTCCCAAAACGGGCAGTTGAATGCTTCTGGAAAGCATCATAAAATTGCCGGGCATCATTCTCGCCCTCCCAGGAAGTGTGCAGTACAATTATCACAGCCTCATTATTCTCATCGTAAAAGACTAGATAAGTATCCCCACCCCAACCATCACTAGCAAGTTGAGCTTCAAAATCATCCAGCCTGGCGCTGGGCTCACGACCATGCGCAAGAATGAGGTATGTGTACCATTCCCCCATAACACCACTATCCAACTCCTGCCATTGATCCCCAAGTACAGGCAATAAATCAGGTATTACAACCTCAAGGGGGCGATCATCAGGATATCGCTCAGGGTGTAATATCTGTTCGGTCGAAATGGGGAGCTCCCTGTAGGCTCCGTTGATAGCATCCCATCCACCCGTATTGTATAAGTATTCCACAAAGGATTGACCGTAAATATAGGGAAAGATAAAATCCTCTCTCAAAAAGTCAGGCGCATTGTCATAAACCGGACTCTCGTAATTTTGATAAAAGTTTTGAATATCGTTTAAATCCTGAGCGGTAGCGTAATTATTAAACCAATCCAGTTCTAACATCGACGCATCCCCTTCAAGAAGGGCTTGAACGGCGGCACAGCGTTCTGAATCTTGCTCACAAGATTCGCTTGAATAATTTAGACCGTTTTCGATATCGAAGTTCTGATCCTGGAGGGCGTGAGTATACTCATGCGCATAGGTTAACCGTTCTGTTCCTCCAAATCCTGCGTCCTGGACTACATCCATCTCCTTGGTTTTTTGATCATATTGTCCAGCGATCTGTTCGCTCAGCAGGTCTTGATAAAAAGTGAACATATCAAAACCAGAATTCAATAACCCCAAAGCTGACAATACGATTGTATCCTCTTGGGCTTCCTCTGGGGAGTAATCTTCAAAGAAATCAGATTCTATTTTCTCTCGAAGCTCACTGCGGCTTAATAATCTGCGCGATACGGAACCTACGGGCTGCAAATTCCGCAAGACAATAACCTGGGTTTCGATTTCTGCCATTTGTATTGCTACGTCGGGTGGAATCGGTTCAGGTGTGGGAGCTTGTGGTGAAGATTCAGTTGGAGCAGTCTCTGTAACAACAGTGGTAGGCAGAGGAAGTTCATCTGTTGTTGCAGTTGGATCGGCTTGAACTTCACTTGGCATAGGGGAAGCAACTTCTGGGACTACTACGACAGGTTCATCCGTCGACAGGAAACTAGTCACACTTTTAAACGGGAATAGATAACCGAAAAATCCTAAACCCACAGCAGTAATACAGAAACAACCGACGATAACAATAACAGCAATAATTAAGAAATTCCTACGAGAATTTTCCATAGTTAACCTATACCGAGAGCGAGTATTGCCAGGAGAAAAGTAGTGATACCAGATAAACCGAACAAAAAAGTTATCCGAGCGCCACGATCAAATACTGGCTGCTTATCCTTAATTTTGGAACCGACCTTCTCGCCATCTTTGAATGCTTTCCCAGCAATCTTGAAACTCGTCCCTACCTCGAAAAAGACCGGAACGGCGGCAATAATGAACATTATCAATGTGCTCCAGAAATACAAATTCGACATTTGCCGTAAATCTCCGAGTAGCAATGAACCGACAAACACAATGGCGGTGTCTGCAATTATAATGATCAAATATTGCTGCCAGAATGGACGTTGAGACAGCTCATAAAAAATATTTCGTTTGGGCTGCATACCTAAATCTCCCGCAGCATTGTAACTGGCTTTCAAAAATTGGGCAATAGGAGGGTGAAAACATGATTCCTCTTGCCCCTTTGTCTAGTTTCGGTTAGGATTTATTCGATATGCAAAACCTGAGTAACCGAGAACGATCAGCTTTATTTATCGGGGATATGCTCACTCTTGCGATAGTGACAATCATTGGTTTTGCCAGCCATGGTACTGCTGATACCGATGGCACTCGAATGCTGACCACATTTCTACCATTGGCAGCTGCCTGGTTCTTGATTGCACCGCATTTAAAGGTGTATGAAAGCCAGATTGTATTCGATTGGCGGCAGCTGTGGCGACCTTTCTGGAGCATGGTCTTAGCTGCACCTATGGCAGCCTGGATGCGAGGTATGATTTTAAACGCACCAATCCTTCCACTCTTCGTAATTATATTGGGAGGTGTCAGTGCGGTGGGAATTCTGGCCTGGCGCGGTTTATTTTTGCTGGTTTTGAATAAAATGAAGTCTAAAGATGGATGAAGCTGGATTAATTCATGACGCGCAAAAGGGGGATTTGGATGCATTCAACCGTCTTATCCTGGCTTACCAGGATAGGGTTTATAGTCAGGCGTTCCGAGTTTTAGGTGATTCTCAATCCGCGGATGATGCTACTCAGGAAGCTTTTATCTCGGCTTATAAACACTTGTCATCCTTCCGGGGGGGTTCTTTCCGAGCCTGGCTGCTGCGCATCGTCACCAATGCCTGTTACGATGAATTGCGTCGTAGAAAACGCCGTCCGATTACATCCTTGGAGCCAGTCGATGATGCTGGTGATGAGATTGAGTCACCTCATTGGATAGCCGATCCAGGGGAACTACCCGAAGATAATGTCGTGCGCTCAGAATTGGGGCATGCTATCCAAAATTGCCTCGATCAACTTCCGGAAGATTTCCGAGTCGTTGTTGTTCTGGTTGATGTTCAAGGATTGGATTATCTAGAAGCAGCTGGCGTGATTGGCACGCCTTTAGGCACAATTAAGAGCCGTTTAGCCAGGGCAAGAAATAGGATGAGAGAGTGTTTGCAAGGATTCTGGGAACTTTTACCTCACTCGATGCGTCTGGAATCATAAGACGACTTTATTAAAAGTAGATGGATATTGATGAGTAAATCTGATCGAAACTTGGAAGCATTATCTGCTTACCTGGATGGTGAGCTGCCTGCAGATGAACGCAAGCGGCTTGAGATGCAGCTTGAGGTTGACCAAGACCTGCAGAATTGGTACGAACAGCTCAAGCGCACCAGGTCAATGCTGCGCAGAACACCTGCTTTGCGTGCGCCTCGCAATTACTTTTTGACTACATTAATGGTGGGACAGAAAGAAAAACCGAGGCGAGCGTTTCCTGTATTGCGGTTTGCATCTGCTTTTGCAGCTTTACTTTTGGCGCTGCTCTTCATTGGTGATATGTTCGTGATCCCGAAACCATTTTTAGCGCCTTCGAGGGCAGTACAGTTGGCTGACGCCGTCCAAGAGGAGCTCGTACAACCAATGTTGGAAGCGGAAAGTTTTGATAGCGAACCACCAGCGGCTCCAGCTGAGCAGCTCCCACCGGAATTTACAATGGAAGGAGAAGCCGCGGCTGAAGCTGCCGATGAAAATATCAGCTCATCCATGGATTCATCCCCTATTCTAGAAAAAGTATTACCTACCCAAATACCTGTTCCTGTTGAAGAGGCAGAAGAAATGCTGGGAGGAATTGCCGAACTTGAGGTTGAGTCAGGTCAAGATCTGGAGTCAAGAGAACCAGCTGATTTGAATGGTGAGCAACAGCAACAGGGATTCGATATTCAATCAACCATCCGGGTAACTGAATTTGGTTTATTGATTATAGCAATTTCCACGGGCATAGCTGCTTTCTATCTTTACCGTAAAAACTAATCTTTATAATAAGGCTTTTAAGGTGAGTAATTTGATCACGGCAGATTGGGGGAGCTGAAATATATATCCTAATAATTATGTAATTAATCAAATATTCACCGGGAGATTTGCTATACTTGGTTCCAGTTATTCCAATTGGGTATCTTTTGAATATCCTTTTACAATCCTTATTTATTAAGTTTTTGATGGGACATTGAGGAGATCTAAATGAATTCAAAAAATTTTGTTGTTGTTGTTTGGTTAATGGTTGTGGTGTTCGTTCTATTGACAGCCTGCAGTTCTAGCACCCCAGAGCCTACGCAATTGCCTGCTGATACGCAAGCGCCAGAGCCCCAGGAAACAGAAAAAGTTGAGCCAGAACCCGAGGTGGAGGTTGTCAGCACAGAGGAGACCTCATCAGGGGCTGTGACAAGCCTGGATGAAGTCAAAAATGCTGTGATCCAGATC
>JALHTN010000143.1 GCA_022865865.1 Anaerolineales bacterium | reverse complement strand
AGAATACCCCGTAGCTTGCTACGTGGGTTCCGAGCTTTAACAAAATCTGTACCCGTAGGGGCAAAATTCCGTAATACTCCGTCCGCTTGCAGCGGAGATAGGAATTTTGAAGATTTTGATAGTTTATTTCCGCTGTTGATGCTGCTGTTGTGGGGGATAGGCAAATTGTGGACAATGTGGAAATATCGATGAAGAACACCTTGAGAGTGCTGAGAGCGGAATGGAATTGGTCGCAAGCTGTGTTGGCACAAAAGGCTGGGGTCTCGAGGCAGACGATCAATGCCATCGAAACCGGAAAATATGATCCCAGCCTGCCTCTGGCATTTAAATTGGCCAAGATATTTAATCGATCAATTGAGGAAATATTCGAATCAGATGCCCTGGTTTAGGGAATGAATTCTGCTAATCCTTGTCGATTATGTTCAATTTAGGCGCCCCATCAATATTGTGGGCTAATATTTTTTCGCGATCCTCAGGATGGCTGCCAGGCTTTTCTCGACATCTTCATCTGTTGTTGCCCAGGAACTGACACTGATGCGCATAGCAGTATGCCCCTGCCATTTGGTACTGCCCATCCAGCAGGTACCATCCTCCTGGATATCGCTGATGATCTGCAGCGTCTTTTGTGGTTCACCGAAGGAGACCAGGACCTGGTTGAGGACCACCTCATTCAGAATTTGATATCCTGCAGCGGAAAAACCCTCTGCGAAGCGGCGAGCATGGCGACAGGTGTCATCAACCAGCTTTGCCACGCCATCCTTTCCAAGGTATTTAAGCGCTGCCCATACTTCGATCCCACGTGCTCGGCGAGAGAGCTCAGGCGTATAATCGGAAGGATTGCGGTAGGCAGAGTCGGTCGGAAGGTATTCTGCGGTGATCGCCATTGCGGAACGCAGTGCCTCTGGATTGCGAACGAACGCCAGCCCGCTGTCGTAGGGCACATTTAGATATTTATGGGCATCTGTGGCCAGTGAATCGGCTTTTTCGACACCGGCGGTTAAATGTGCGTGGGAAGGGGAGACTGCAGCCCATAAACCGAATGCGCCATCCACATGAACCCATCCACCAGCTGCATGCACCCGATCGATAATCTCCTCGAATGGATCAAAAGCGCCGGTATTGAGATTACCAGCCTGCAGGCAGACAATGGTTGGACCGGATATGGCGGGCAGCTGGTCCGCGCGCATCCGTCCCTGGTTGTCAGTGGGCAAACATACCACCCGGTTGCGGCCTAGTCCCAATAAACCCAAAGATTTGAAGAGCACAGGGTGCGCTTCAGCGCCGATAATCACGGTTATCGGTGGCGCGTTAAACAATCCATCCCCCTCAACATCCCAACCGGCACGGTCCAGCACAACGTGCCTGCCGGTAGCCAATCCGCACAGGTTTGCAACGGTTGCACCAGTCACAAAAGCGCCCCCACTTTCCGGAGGCAGATCAAAGAGGTCAATCAACCAGTTGAGCGCGAGTTCTTCGATATAAGCCGTACCAGGTGTCGCTTCATAGAGACCCGTATTCTGATCCCAGGCACTGGCTAACCAGTTGGCTGCCACAGTTACCGGGTACGAGCCGCCGATCACATAACCGAAAAAGCGTCCGCTGGTGGTTGCCAATGTTGCTGGAGAAATATATTTGTCCAGGATACTCAACACTTCATGCGGATCGCTGGATTGATCTTGTAAAGGTGTATCCAATTCCTGGAGAGCTTTAACTGCTTGTGGATCTGGAGCGACTTTGCGCTGTTCAATATGCTCTAAATAAGCGATTGCACGTTGGGCGCTGTCGTTCAATAGTCTCTTCATTTCATGGCTCCTCACTCTTTCGAAGTTGACAAGCTGGTTTATTGGACGATTTAAAGTATGCTGTGTTGAATAGCGATCCATTATAAACTGAATAATGGTTATCAAGCGTACTCCAATGATCCATCGGTGAAGCGAGCAGGGAGATTGATTTATAAATTCTCATACGTGATCATTGTTGATCGATTGCCAACCCAAAAATGATGGAAAACTGCACCTGCTGATCAGATCCGTACCAAAAACCTGTGAAGGATGGGAGCGGCGTGATAAAATTAATGCTGATTTGTTCATCGAAACAAATGCCATAATATTAAGAGGCTCCCATATGGAAACCTCTTTTTATAATTTTACAGGAGGCTAGAAAGTAATGGATTTACAAAAGATGGAAGCTGTTGCCCGTGGAATAGTCGCACCCGGTAAAGGTGTTCTGGCAGCAGACGAAAGTTTTCCAACTATCAAGAAACGATTTGACAGCATTAATATAGAATCAACCGAAGAAAACCGCCGTGCATATCGCGAGCTGCTCTTCACCACTGAAGGCGTGGAGGAATTTGTTGGAGGTGTGATCACCTTCGATGAGACCATGCGCCACAAGACCGCTGACGGCACGCCATTCCCCGACTTGCTGACCGCGCGCGGCATTTATCCTGGTGTCAAAGTCGATAAAGGCACGCGCGATTTAGCACTCTATCCTGGCGAAAAATTCACCCAGGGTCTGGATGGATTGCGTGAGCGTTTGGCAGAGTATGTTGAGATGGGAGCAACCTTCACCAAATGGCGAACCGTTTATACGATCGGAAAGGATGTTCCCACAGCGTATGGCTATCAGATCAACGCATCCAGCCTGGCGCAGTATGCAGCCTTATGCCAGGAAGCTGGCTTGGTGCCTATTGTGGAACCAGAGGTTCTGATGGACGGCGATCACACGCTTGAACGCTGTGAAGAAGTTACCACCATCACATTGGATGCAGTATTCTCTGAAATGTTTGCTGCGGGTGTGAAACTTGAAGGCATACTGCTGAAACCCAATATGATCCTAGCTGGCAAAGGGTGCACTGAACAGGCCAGTGTGCAGGAAGTCGCGGAAGCAACTATCCGCGTTTTGATGCGTACAGTGCCTCCAGCGGTGCCAGGAATCGTATTTCTCTCAGGTGGGCAGACCCCCGCGCAAGCCACTGAGAACCTTTCAGCAATGAACGCCATCGGTGGTTTTCCCTGGCAGCTGAGTTTTTCATATGGGCGAGCGCTGCAGGAGGAAACTTTGAAATCCTGGCTTGGGAAAGAAGCCAATTTCGCCGCAGCACAGAAGTCATTCTACCGGCGAGCGAAGTTGAACTCCATGGCACGTTACGGAGATTATTCACCGGATTTAGAAACCAAACCGGTTTAATTTACTGCTTCAGGTAATTTGAGTGCGGGTGATCACCACCCGCACTTTTTTTTGTTAATTCGGGAAAAGCATTGATCTAATTCAAGATTTATTGGAGTTCCTGCCTCTCAAATACCCCCAAGGCTGATATCAGGCAGATGGTGATAATGACGATACTCATGACTACTGCCCCCCAATTATTGGTGATCTCAGATTGGGTACCCAACTGACCGGCCCATGCCAGGAGTCCACCGGGAAGCAGGGCACCGATGCGAGGAATGCTGCCAGCGATTAGCAGCAGTACAGCACCTGCCAATGAAAAACCAGCAGCTGCACCGGTTGAATTTCCAAGGGTGCTGCCGAGTAAGGTGACGCTGGCCATGACCAGAATCCAGAGCAGCAGCAGCCCGTTGATACTCAAGAAAATTCCAAAATCAAGGTGACCAAACAGCGTGATCGTGTAGTAATAACCAGCTGCTGTGGCGATAATGAAAGCTAACAGGTAAAGCAAGGCTTGTGATAAATACTTGCTGTTGAGAAATACCCCCCGCGATAGTGGCTTACTCAGTACAATGGATGCAGTACCCCGTTCTTTCTCACCGGCCACTGCCCCCATACCGACCAGGATGACCAGGATAAACCCAAACTGGGTGATAGTCTCAATATGCGAGTTCAGCGAATCGGTAACTGTCATTTCTGGGATCAGTTCCGCGAACATCTCTGCCCCTTCCAGGGAGCTTAACAATTGAGGTGTGAATTTGGTCAATAAAGGTGAGATGATGCCAAATGCCAGCAGGACCGCACATACGATCAGCACCCGCCAGGTACGCCATTGGTAGAGCATTTCTTTGCGCAAATTCGCCAGGAATAATCCCAAAGTTGTTCGCAGCGCAGGAGAAATGGGAACATCTTCATTGAGAGCAGCGATTTCGCTGTTCCGCTCCCGCCACAATCTGAGCAACCATATCCAGCCGGGGATCAAAAGGATCAAGAAGGCGATCCAGGTGGTCCAAACCTGGTTGGTCGAGATAGCTACATAGACCGCAACCGCATCAATCAGAGCGTGATAGCCGATCGCTACCAGGATGAGAAGGGGTTTCCTGCGTTTGAATGCCTGTAAAACAATCATGGATAATGTGACCTGGGCAGTAATGGCAAGCATTCGTTCAATGAAGGGGGCCAACGCGTATAGCGGTGAGGAATTGAACTGCTCCGTTTGGAGAAAGATGGCTTCCAATTGAGCTGTGGTCAGATTAAGTGCTTCCAGATCGACACCCTGCAGGCTGATTAATGAGCTGATCGTGGCAGCAGTCAGGACACCACCAAATAGCATGGCTTCAATACCGGCATGACCTAATCCCAGCATGACACCATCTTCAAAGCGGCGCGCCCATTTCACAATCGTGTAACCGATCGCCCGGGCCAGCTCTTCACATATCCCAGCTGTTAGACCCAGGATTAATGCCATCCGCCAGAGAGGTGCTCCACTTAATTGGGGGGACTCAGGAAGTAAGCCAATATCTGCCAACCAATTGTTTAGCGGCAGGTGGACAGCCTGAGAACCCAGGAAAGTTAGAGTCCCGACCACAAACAGGATCCAATACACCCGGTAGTGCCGTCGCAGGATGACAGCCAGTATGATGGGCAGCAGCAGCATTCCTAAAACTGATAATGTATAGGCGATCGAGATCATGTTATTGGCTGATCTTCAAGAATATCTCTTCTAATGAAGGGCGCACCCATTCATATTTCTCAATCCGGACATCATGCTTGACGATCATCGGGAGCAGTTCTGCTTTGCCTTGCAGTACATCTTTGGCCAGGATGCTGAGATTTTGACCTGTGAGGGTTACTCGTTCTACCCAAATACAATCTTCAAGTTCGCTTACAAATGCTTTAGGAAGCGGTAAGCCGGTGGCATCCAGGTCGATGGAGGCAGCATTTACGGGGTATTCCTCCAGCAGCTCCTCCCGTCCAGAGACCAGTACCAGACTTCCTTGATGTATCACCGCGATCGTGTCGCAAACTCGCTCAATATCACCCAGGATGTGGCTGGATAGGAATACGGTCACCTCACCTCTCAGCCCAACCAAGGTATCAAGCAGCTCATGACGACCCGCTGGATCTAGGGAACTGGTAGGTTCATCCAGGATCAAGATTGGTGGATTTCCAATCAATGCCTGGGCGATCGCCAGCCTTTGCTTCATGCCCCCCGAATATCCACCAATGCGGCGTTTGGCTGCAGCCTCTAACCTGGTCAGTTCGAGTATGCGGTCCACCTGCTGTTTGCCCTCTTTTGAGGGCAGAGAAAGTAATTGTGCGATATACAGCAGGAACTCACGACCCTTCATCCAGGAATAAAATCCGGTTTCCTGGGGCAGGTAGCCGAAGGCACTCTTGGCTTGCATGTCATTGATCGAGGTTTCATGCCCCGCTACCCAGGCTCTACCACTGGTAGGTTGCGCAAGACCGGTCAGCAGGCGAATGGTGGTCGTTTTTCCTGCTCCGTTCCTGCCCAGGTAGCCGAAAATCGATCCATAAGGGACATTTAAATCTAAATTAACAAGGGCTTCCACATCACCGTAGTTCCGGGAAAGCCCCTCGGTGTGGATGGCGAAATCTTGGTAAGGATGGTTGTTCATGGGGGTGGTTGGATTGAAACTTTTTGTGGCAGATGATGTGGGGGATCGTAGCTGTCTGGATTAGCCTTCATCGCGCCCAACGATGAGATAGGCGATCGGTCCGATAAAATTGAGCAGGACGATGATCACTGCCCAGACCCATTTGGGAAAATATCTGACCTGTTCACGGCGGATCAAATCCACAAGTGCGATAACCAGCAATGTAAGCTCGATTACCACCAGTGGTATCAGCAGAGGAATATAGCTGCGGAGTTCTTCCATAGATGTCACCTTGGAGATGGTGGGCGAATTGGATTTAAGTATATCAAATCCACCGGAGTGTGGGTTTATTGAGGTGTTGGCGATAAAGAAACTCAGATCATGACAATCAGAGTTCAGGGAGTTAGGCGCGCAACAACAATTAACTGCTCTTGTTGAACTCAAGCAGGGCTAAATCATAGAATGCAATTTGGGTGATCTGATATTCAGTGCCTCAATGATAAAGGCAGAAAAACTGTAAAGCTCTCTTCGCTCAATAATAATGCATTGGATGCTTCGACTGCAGCCCATTGTTGAGGAGTTATTGCGGCTAAGGAAAGCTTTGAGAACACCGCATCGGATGCCCCTGAATTCGTTACAGTCCCTAAGAGATATGCGACCACCATTGCCCCGACAATCAGCAGGAAGAATAATCGCTTAGGTTGTTTCATGGTATCCATGCGAGTCCAGCCAATTTTCGGCAATCATTTACCTGGCAACCCGGCGGATTATCGCTTGAGGAAGGGTAATACCAAACCGTGAGGCGATCCCCCACAGCATAAGCTGAATTGGCAATCGCTAACAACCGGTTCGCGGTTGAGGAATTAGCAGAGTCTGTGGCATAAGCGAAGTAGAGAATTACACCATCGCCTGGCACGCATTTAACATGCATTCGATTTATGTAAACTGCCACGTTTGAGATAGTACAATTGAACGGACTCGCACCAGGTACTTCTGGAGCTAACACATCTTTGGCATGCACCGAGCCTGTACCATCTCTCATGATTCCAAAGATAAAGGCTCCTCCTACCAGGCCTAAAACCAAAACAGCATAGAAAATCCAAGTACGATACTTGTGCTTCATGAAAACCTCCTTTTCATTGAATGCACGCTCCTAAATCGGAGAACGTGAGCACGAAATTTTTCCGATCTTGTCTTTTTGGCCGTTAATCCTCGCTAGTCTTAGTTAATATTAAATTGGTTTGCTACCTGAAGAGTCAAAAATAGATAGATTGATAATCCCTCCAATTCCCATTATATATTCATTTTTATGCAGGTCAATATCCAGTTTGTATGGTTTAAGGGAGGAAATCAGCCCCTCGAGCCTGGTTATCGCTGGGATTGGGTAAATTTGCAATATTCATCTGAGTGGGTGGATAAATCATATCTCACCATCAGGAACCTTGGCATACTCCATCTATCCCCCACAATTCCCCCATTCTGGTAGATAAAACTGGGTTATAAAGGAAAAATGGACAACAACTCAAATATTCCACCTGGTTGGGCAATGCCAGATGATCAAGCGAATAGAGTGAATGAAATGCTGAACAAAAAATCAATCTCTCCTGAGGGTGAATCTGAGAAGTATATAAGAAAAGAAAGTAATGGATGCTGCCGGCATTATCTGAGAGGATACTTCCCTCTCCAGATGAGCTTCTTAGAGTCCGACAGGTCCGAAGGCAAACCAGTTAATATATATGCGGGTGATGTTATTCACTGACCACCAATAGACTTCAACCACCGCGCTGGACTGGATGACTGCCTGTAGTTGAGCTATCTGCTCGAAGCCTGGCAGCGTTCCGGTCACCGTACACATCACTATAGGACTGTCTCCGAAAGGGACAGGGAAAGTAACCTCAAAGCCGCCGAATGATCGCGCGGTGAACATATCCATAAACGCGCCGCACTGCATTTGCCAATCTCGAGGTAGATAAGTAGAGCCGCCACAACTGGACCAATCGCGAGGGTCATTCCCCTGGCGATATCGCATCCTACCAACCCAGGAGCCGATCGAGGTTCCTGGTTTTATATTGTCAGTGAAGCTATCAAATCCACCTGCAAAGGGATCTTCATCCTGATCGGACATCGTATTTATCCAGAGCCCAACCGGCGCCCCAGGAGGGACCACGCCGCGCTTCATATCGTTGTAATGCTTTGATCTGAGTTTCGAACTCGCGGATCTTCCTTTGCCCCCAGGTGCCCAGGATACCAACCTGGTAAAGATCCGTTCCGCCTACCTCAATCAGATCCACAGTCCGGGACATGGCAGCATGGCCAGCCGCACCCAGAATGATCAATGACTCATGCTCTCCCTGTATAGAAGTAATATCCCCTGTGCCAAAGTTCTCGATCGTCTGGCGCTTCGTATACCAGACCCGGACCTCTTCATCAGTCTTAGGCTGCGCACCATCATCGATCTCCAGGAACAATACCGCTTGCGCATCATCCCACCACAGACGAAAACCGCGCACGCGATT
>JALHTN010000142.1 GCA_022865865.1 Anaerolineales bacterium | reverse complement strand
TTAATTTACGAGGAGGTGATACGTTGAAAGGTTACCGAAAGTATTTCGGCACAAAACTGGTTTGGTTCTTGATCACCTTGATTTTTGCATTCTTGTTGAATTTTATCTTACCTCGTCTGATGCCGGGGGATCCTGTTGCGGTTATCACGCAAAAGGTTGTCCAAGGCATGTCCAGTCAGGTCGGAATCCAAAAAGTTTATAATGAATACGCAGAGCTTTTTGGTACCAAAAAGCCCATTCTCGAACAATTCATTCTCTATGTAAAAAATGTTTTTCATGGAGATTTTGGTACTTCGTTCAGCCAATATCCAAGACCTGTAGCAGACATTATTAAAACTTCGATCTTGTGGACGATTGCTTTACAATTCCCGGCGATCATTGTCGGTTGGCTGATCGGCAATTCACTTGGTGCTTTGGCAGCATATCTAAAAAAAGGCTTTGATAAAGTTCTCATGCCTGTCAGCATTTTTATAAGCAATTTCCCGGCATTTGGCATGGCAGTCATTTTGCTGGTTATTTTTGGTGTTGGATTAAAATGGTTGCCTACCTCGGGTGGATATGGGTTTGACCTGATCCCCAACCTTAGCTGGAAATTTGTATGGTCTGTCTTTGTCCACTATCAATTACCTTTTTGGTCGATTGTGTTGATCGCCATCGGCGGTCAGGCGATAGGTATGCGTTCCATGGCTATTTATGAATTGAATGCGGATTATGTGAAATACAGTCGATTTCTGGGGATCAAGGACCGCAAGATCATTGGCTATGTATTTCGAAATGCCATGCTTCCGCAAGTGACCGGCCTGGCATTATCGATTGGTACCATGATCGGAGGCGCTCTGGTAGCAGAGATTATCTTTAGCTATCCTGGGCTTGGTTCCACTATTTTAACTGCTGTATTGGGGCAAGATTATCCGCTCATTTCAGCAGTTACATTGATCATCACCTTAATGGTATTGATTGCAAATCTCCTTATCGAAATTTTGTATGGCTTTATTGATCCACGCATCAAAGCAGCGCAGTCGGATTAGAGAGAGATATTGATATGAAACACTTCCTTCAGCAAATATTCCACTCTCCTAAATTTATGTTCGGTTTTATCATTTTTATGACAATCCTACTGATCGCAGTCATATATCCGTTGATTGTAACTGGTAGTCCGTTGCAAATTATCGGTCAGGGAACTTTTTTCCCACCCGGGATCTATGTGAATGTTTATGACAGCATTGGTTCCACTAACTATACTCTGCTATTGGATGATGCTCCTGCCAAGCGAATTGCCGACAAGTTGGGCGACGACGACCGTCTAGCTATGAAGGATTGGCTTGTAGCCAATGGGATTCCCGAAAGTGATATCGATATTGAAGACACCCTAAAACTATTGGATCAATGGGTCAACAATTATGACCCAACTCTGAAAATAGCCGGGATGACCACTGCCAAGCGAAATTACTATATCCGGCTCGATAAATCACTCCAAGGCATACTCGCAACAGACGGGGTCAGTATTGCCGTAAATAACCTGGACACGGGAATCTTGGAGGAGACCGGTTTCATTGATCAATCCGGTTACGTAAATATCAGCGAAATTCCAAATGCACGGTTGTTACCTCTTGGAACTGATAATTTCGGCCGAGATATGCTAAAAGAGTTGGTTTCGGCAACTGGCACATCACTGAAAATCGGTTTTGTAGCGGGATTAATTGCCACCTTGATCGGTTTGACTTTGGGATTACTGGCGGGTTATATTGGTGGTTTTATGGATGATTCCATTATGTTCATAACAAATCTCTTTACAGTAATTCCCAGCTTTGTACTTTTGATCTTGATCTCCTTCAGTATCGGGCAGGAACAACGCGGTGCTGTCACTATCGCAGTAGTGATAGGGCTTACTTCCTGGGTATGGACTGCCAGAGCTGTGCGCTCGCAAGTGGTTTCCCTACGCAACCGTGATCATGTCAACCTGTCAAAACTTTCCGGGCATTCAATTGTTCATATCATCCTAACCGATATTCTGCCTTATATCGCTTCTTATGTCATCATGGCCCTTATACTGCAGATTTCTTCAGGAATTCTGGCGGAAGCTGGATTGTCTATCCTTGGTTTGGGACCAAGGACAACGGATGTGCCAACTTTGGGTTTGATGATGAACTGGGCGATGATCTACTCAGCGCATATCACTGGAAAATGGTGGGCATATTTCCCAATTCTAGTGGTTATTGCGCTGATCACGTTCTCGATGAATCTAATGAATACAGGTCTCGACCAGGTATTCAATCCAGCATTGAGAGAATAGGCGGTTAATATGTCAAAAGTGATGCTGGAAGTTAATGACCTTACCACAAAATATATTACCCGGTTCCGGGAAGATGTCTTTGCTGTCGATCATGTTTCTCTGAAAGTTGAAGAAGGGAAAACGCTCGGTATTGCAGGAGAATCTGGCTGCGGAAAATCAACTCTCGCCCTTAGCCTGATGGGATACTACTTCGCCCCATTGCATTACACAAGTGGTGAGATTATCATTGACGGGCGCAATATAACTGGAATGGACCCTGATGACCTTCGCAGAACGATATTGGGGACAGAGATATCTTATATCCCCCAGGCTGCGATGAATGCACTCAACCCCACTAAGAAGATCGTCCACTTTATTGAGGATGTAATTCTAGCCCATGATCTAAAAGTAACTAAAAAGGAAATTCATGAAATGGCCAGGGATCGGTTTGAGACCCTGGGCCTTCCAAGTGAAGTGCTGAACAAATATCCTGTTGAACTTTCGGGCGGGATGAAACAACGTACGGTCATCGCAATTTCTGTTATCCTTTCTCCAAAAGTACTGATCGCAGATGAACCTTCCTCTGCGCTGGATGTAACTTCACAAAAGATGGTCATTAAGATGCTTCGGAATTTGATGGAAAAAGGTTTTATCAAATCGATGATCTTTATCACGCATGAACTTCCGCTGCTATATAACGTGACTGATGAAATTATGGTCATGTATGCGGGTCAGATCGTGGAGAAAGGTGCTGCCAAAGAAACCGTATTTGATCCGCTTCATCCTTATTCCAAAGGTCTGATGGGTTCAATCATTGTTCCAGAAAGTGGTTTGCGGGATGTTAAACTAACTGCAATTCCCGGGGTACCTCCCAACCTAAAAAATCCACCGGCTGGCTGTAGATTTCGGGTCCGATGTAAATATGCGAAACCTGAATGTACACATTCCGTTGATCTTCATGAGGTTGAAGACAATCGGGCTTACCGCTGTGTGTTTTCGGAAGAAGAACTGAGAGAGGCGTATAAAAATGGCTGATGAAAAAAAACCATGTCTGAGTGGATCAGGCCTTACCAAGGTGTTTGGGTTTGGAAGCCAGAAATGTGTGGCTGTGAATCATGTGGATTTTGATTTTTGCGAGGCAGAGATCATCTCTATTGTGGGAGAATCAGGCAGTGGAAAAACAACGCTTGCCAAAATGCTTTTAGGATTGATCAACCCTACTGAGGGAGATATCTACTTCAGGGGTCAAAAACGCGATATTGGAACCCATAAGAAGAAACTGGCATACTGGAGAGACATTCAGGCCATCTTTCAGGATCCGTACTCATCTTTCAATATTTTTAACAAGATAGATTCTTTGTTCCTGGATTGTATCAATATGCGTGGTGGGGGCAAACTTCCCCATGCCAAAAAAGTGGAGATGATGACAGAAGCCTGCAGGTTTGTGAACTTGAAGTACGATGAACTGACCAACAAGTATCCCTTTGAGCTCTCTGGTGGACAAATGCAACGCTTGATGATCGCTCGCATCTTTTTACTGAAACCGAACATCCTGCTGGCAGATGAGACCACCTCTATGATTGATGCTTGTTCCCGTGCAACAATCCTGGAAATGTTAATGAAGTTGCGTGATGATATCGGGATGACGATCATCTTTATCACCCATGATATCGGTCTGGCATATTATGTTTCTGACAGTGTATATATCATGGAACATGGAAAGTTAATAGAAACCGGAAGTGCTGATGATGTGATCCTGCATCCAAAGGAGCCATACACTCGTCGTTTGATCAATGATGTCCCCAAGATCCATGAAGAATGGGATCTCTCAACAGTGTAGTGTGTTCAGGTTGCAATTGGATGCAATTGAAGGAACATGATGTCCAGATTAATAATCGCAGTGGAACAGAAAATTAATGGTTTGATCATCCCACCCACAGGAAAATAATTAATGCAGATTCAACCTTTAATCGATAAGTGGCAATTTCAACAATTAGGGAAAGAAGAATGGTTTCCAGCCGAGGTACCTGGTAGTGTCCACATCGACTTGATGGCAAACGGACGCATCCCGGATCCTTTTGTCGCAGATAATGAGAAAAGGGTCCAGTGGGTCGCCGAGGCAGATTGGGTCTATCGGACCAGTTTTACTTGCACGAATGAAATGCTTTCTGAAGAAAAAATATTCCTGGTTTGCGACGGGTTGGATACACTGGCGACAGTCATCCTCAACGGTCATGAGCTTGGTCATACTAGCAACATGTTTCGCCAGTACCAATGGGAGGTCAAACCTTTATTAATTTCAAAGGGTATCAACGATTTAGCAATTACTTTCGCTTCACCAGTGAAATACGCAGCAGAAATGCAAGCGATTCGTTATCTACCGGGTGTTTCTCAGGCCATTCCCGGCGGACCCCACCTGCGCAAAGCTCCATGTCAATTTGGATGGGATTGGGGTCCACAACTCCCTCCAATCGGCATCTGGAAGGATATCCGTTTGGAGGGATACAGCGAGGCGAGACTTTCTGATATCCATGTGAGGCAGGAACATAATGATGGAAAGGTAGATGTCACTGTCCAGGTTAATGTTCAGGACTGCAGTGATTTGCCACTTGCTGTGGTCGTGCGCATCACAGCACCAGATGGCGAGATCCTCGAAAAAAAAGCCGCTATCACCAGTCAATATGAGATCAATGTTAAGGTACAGATTCCCAAACCCGAGCTATGGTGGCCTAATGGCTACGGCAGTCAACCAATTTATCAGGTGAAAGTATCCCTCATGTTGGTTATTCCTGCAGGAGCAGCTCTTCTGGATTTCCGTACTTTCCAAATTGGTCTGCGTACGATTGAATTGCGCCAAAAAGAAGACGAATGGGGAAGATCATTTGTCTTTGTGGTGAATGATATGCCAATACTAACTAAGGGTTCCAACTGGATTCCTGCTGATTCCTTTCCTACCCGGATAACGAACAAACACTTGGAAGATTTGATCCGTTCTGCAGCCGAAACGCACCAGAATATGCTGCGTGTCTGGGGAGGCGGTCTCTATGAAGACGAGCGCTTTTATGATCTTTGCGACCGGTTCGGCATCCTGGTATGGCAGGAGTTCATCTTTTCCTGTAGCGTTTATCCTTTGGACAATCCCACCTTTCTTGAAAATGTACGTGTGGAGGTAGTAGAGAATATCAGACGTTTGCGACATCGTGCCTGTCTGGCTCTTTGGTGTGGAAATAACGAAATGGAATGGGGTTGGGTGGATTGGGGTTGGAAAGAACCTGAGTACAAGGATTTGAAAGATGCCTACGACCGGTTTTTTCACCTTACACTGCCTGCATGGTGCCAGGCTGAAGATCCCGACCATTTCTATTGGCCAAGCTCGCCTTCGTCGAATACACCCTTCAAAGATCCGAACGGCCAGCAGCAAGGTGATGCTCATTATTGGGATGTCTGGCATGGGAGGAAACCCTTTTCTTCTTATCGCGACCAATTCCCGCGTTTTATGAGTGAGTTTGGTTTCCAAGCACTCCCTCCACTGGCGACGATCAGCACTTACGCTGATGAAGCAGACTGGAACATGACTTCATATATTATGGAAATGCACCAGAAGAATGCCAGTGGAAATTCCCTGATGGTTGGACAAATGCTGGATACATTCCGGCTGCCTATGGATTTTTCATCGCTGGTTTATCTGAGCATGGTACTACAGGCAGAAGGCATCCGTTATGGTGTAGAGCACTGGCGGCGCCATCCAGAGCGCGTAGCTGGGATCATATACTGGCAGCTCAACGATTGTTGGCCGGTAGCCTCCTGGTCAAGCCTAGATTATTTTGGACGCTGGAAGGCATTACACTACTCTGCACGAAATTTCTTTGCACCACTCATGCTTTCGATCGAAGATAAGACTCCAGTACAGGAAGTATATGTCTCCAATGACCTGCTTGGGTCTTGGGAGGGGAAATTACGATGGTCGCTAGAAACGTTCTCCGGCAAAGTCATAACCTCGGGTGAGACGCCAGTGAAAATTGATCCACATTCTGCAGTTCAGGTTTGCAGTCTTGATTTTTCTGACCAGGTATCGGATGACAACATCCGTGAGCTGGTTTTTATTGCTGAGTTAATGCAAGAAAGCCAATTAGTAAACCGGAAGACGGCCGGATTCGCCCCAGTTAAACACTTATCCCTGGTTGATCCAGCTATATCCGTGGATATACAGAACAAGAAAGACCAATTGATCATTGAATTGACTTCCCGTTCTCTTGCCCTCTTGACCGAAGTATCCTTAACTGGTGCTGACGTCATCTTTAGCGACAATTACTTTTCCTTGACTGCTGGCCGGAAAGTCCGAATTTCTTGCCCATTGCCTGCTGGATGGACTCTGAGTCAAGCTCAGAAAGCATTTCGCCTTCGCTCCATATACGACTCCTATTCACAAGACAGTTCAACTTGAACGTGTTAATATGCTAAATCAACCAAACCAATTCTTCAGAAAGGTGTGAGTTATGACTGAAATTGACAACCTGATCAAAAAAATGACGCTTGAAGAAAAAGCAGCTCTATGCACTGGAGCAAGTCCCTGGACGACGACTCCAATCAACTACCTGGGTGTACCAGAAATTACTGTTTCAGATGGACCGCATGGCGTACGTCGCGTTGAAAACCCAAACGATTTTGTCGCAGGAAGTTTGCCTGCCACCTGTTTTCCAACCGCTTCTTCTATGGCATCGACATGGGACACTGACTTGATCCACACAATCGGACAGGCCATCGCAGAAGAATGCCTTGCTCTGAAAGTTGATGTGCTGCTTGGTCCCGGAACAAATATAAAGCGCACTCCATTGGGTGGGCGTAATTTCGAATATTACTCTGAAGACCCATACCTTGCCGGGCAGATGGCTGCAAGTTTCATTCAAGGAGTGCAAAGCAAAGGCATAGGCACCTCCCTCAAGCATTTTGCTGTCAATAACCAGGAATCCCAGCGAATGACCATAGATGTCAAAGTGGATGAACGTACTCTTCGTGAAATCTACCTGCCAGCGTTTGAGATTGCAGTTAAAAAATCAAACCCATGGACAGTGATGTGCGCTTACAACAAACTCAACGGTCTCTACTGCTCCGAGAATTATAGGTTGTTGGTTGAAATACTTAAAAGCGAATGGGGTTTTGAAGGTTTCGTCGTCTCTGACTGGGGTGCCGTACATGATCGGGTTGCTTCCATTAAGGGTGGTTTAGACCTGGAGATGCCCGGACCAAGGGAGCTGAGAGTAAAGGCGATCATAGAAGCAGTCCGTTCCGGCGACCTTAACGAATCAATTTTGGACGAATCGGTACAACGAATCCTTGGAATTGTTTTCAAGGCTTCCGAGACGATAAAAGGTGGTTCATTTAATAAACAAGGTCATCACGCTTTGGCTCGCAAGATCGCTGCGGATGGCATGGTTTTACTCAAGAACAATGGGATCCTTCCTTTGAAGGATCAGCAGCACATTGCTGTCATTGGTCGCGCTTCCGTAAAGGCACGCTTTCAGGGTGGCGGCAGTTCACATATCAACCCAACTCAAGTGGATAATCCGTTTGAAGAACTGCAAAAATTAGCTGGGGATGCTGAGTTGACCTTTTCAGATGGATATACAGAAGATGCCACTTTCGATCAGTCCATAATCGATGCTGCAGTTGAAATTGCCAAAAAAGCTGATGTAGCTTTACTTTATCTAGCTCTACCTGATTCCAAGGAATCAGAAGGTTATGACCGGACCGACTTGGACTTAACCTTGGAGCAAGTTGCATTGATCAAAGCCATTTCTGCAGTCCAGCCAAATACAATCGTAATTCTCAATAATGGAGCTCCCATTGTGATGAGTGAATGGATTGATGGTACGGCTGCTGTAATGGAGGCATGGATGATGGGACAGGCTGGCGGTGGGGCTATTGCCGATATTCTTTATGGAAAGGTAAATCCTTCTGGTAAGTTGGCAGAAACCTTCCCACTGAGACTGGTGGATACACCTGCATATATCAACTTTCCCGGAGAAAATGATCAGGTACTTTATGGAGAGGGTATCTTTATTGGTTATCGCTACTATGATGCAAAAGATGTACCGGTGCTTTTCCCCTTTGGTTATGGGATGAGCTACACAACCTATACCTACGATAACCTGAAAACATCGGCAACCTCCTTCAAAGATGTGGATGGCCTGACTATCTCTGTGGATGTAACCAACACTGGCAAGGTGACAGGCAAAGAAGTAATCCAAGTGTATGTGCATGATCACAAATCAGGACTGGTACGTCCACCGAAGGAGCTTAAGAACTTCACTAAGGTTGAACTCCAACCTGGCGAAACGAAGACTGTATCTCTGGAACTCGATTTCCGGGCTTTCGCCTATTACCACCCGGCTCATAAACAGTGGGTCACTGAGGATGGGGAATTCGATATCCTGATCGGTTCGTCGTCTGCTGATATTCGTTGCATGCAGTCAATTACCTTGCAATCTACACTGCAATTACCTAGTCTCCTAAATTCCGAATCTACCTTGAGAGATTGGCTGGAAGACGCCCGAGGCAAACATATAATCGAACCACTTTTCGAACAATTAACAGGCCAAATGCGGGCGACTTTTGATGCAAGAAAAGATGAAGAGAATGATATTGGCATGGAGACTATAAGTTTCATGATGGAATTGCCATTGCGCGATATTCTACATTTTCAAATCTCAGGTCTGTCTAAATCACCTGAGGATATTGTAAATGGCATGCTTTCACAAGTAGGGAAAGCTAAGTAGAAGTTCTATGTTCTCAGTAACTATAAGCTCTTGCAATAGGTATTTGTTTTTTCCCGGCAAATAGTTTATGCTGACCAGAACGTATTTTTTGTTTCTATTTTAATGAACCTTCAGTAGTGCTGGGAGGAAAAAATGAAATTTGGATATTTTGATGACGAGCATCGTGAGTATGTTATCACGCAACCTGATACTCCTTTGCCATGGATCAATTTTCTGGGCTGTGAAGAATATTTCGGCATTATCTCTAATACCGCAGGAGGATATTCGTTTTTCAAAGATGCCCGTTTACGCAGACTTACCCGTTATCGGTACAACAACGCTCCTCTTGATTCAGGCGGGCGTTATATCTACCTGAGAGATGATGAATCCAGCGAAAGCTCATCAGGACCATTTTACTGGTCACCTTCTTGGCAACCAACACGCCATACCTTGGATTTATATGAATGCCGTCATGGCATGGGATACACCTCCATCCGGTCCAGGTTGGGGGGTATAGAAACCCAGACCCGATATTTCGTTCCTCTCGGAGAAAACCTGGAAATCTGGGAAATGACAATCACCAACCAACATGATAAGTCTGCCAACCTGTCCATTTTCTCGGCTGTTGAATTCTGCCTCTGGGATGCGTTGGATGATGCTACCAATTTTCAACGGAATTATTCCATCGGTGAAGTTGAAATTGATAAGGGGGTTATTTATCATAAGTCAGAATATCGTGAACGACGTGATCATTTTGCTTTTTTTGCCTGTTCAGAACCAGTAGTGGGATTCGATACTGATCGTGATGCCTTCCTAGGACCCTATCGGGGCTGGGATTCACCCAGAGCTGTGGAGAAAGGACAAATGCAGGGTTCAATCGCACATGGCTGGCAACCTATCGGTGCGAATCAGATAAAATTACAGCTTGATCCTGGAGAGCAACATAAAATCATCTTTATCCTGGGTTACCACGAAAACCAGAAGAATGAAAAATTCGACCCACCTGGATCGCAGATCATCAATAAGAAGACTGTAAAACCAATCATCGCACGTTATCTTCAAGCGGATGCTGTTGAGAGTGCATTTATTTCCCTTCAAAGACATTATCAAAATATTATTAATACTCTGCAGGTGACCACACCTGATCAGCATACGAACCGCATGGTTAACATTTGGACTGCTTACCAATTGATGGTTACCTTCAACTTCTCACGCTCAGCTTCCTATTTTGAATCTGGCATCGGGCGCGGAATGGGTTTTCGCGATACAACCCAGGATTTGATAGGTTTCGTCCAATTCTTCTCAGAAAAGGCAAGGGAACGCATCCTTGACGTGGCCGCTACACAATTACCGACCGGAGGAGCATATCACCAATATCAGCCTCTGACCAAACGGGGTAATAACGATGTCGGCAGTGGTTTTAATGATGATCCTCTTTGGCTGGTTTTGTCTGTGGCGGCGTACCTAAAAGAAACTGGCGAATGGAACATATTGGAAGAGATGATTCCTTATGATAACACCGCGGGGACAGAGGAACCATTATATGGTCATTTGCTACGGTCGATCCAATACACTCTTGATCGACTCGGACCGCACGGCTTGCCATTGATCGGTCGGGCTGATTGGAATGACTGTTTGAATTTGAATTGTTATTCCGATATACCCGGGCAGTCATTCCAGACCACAACCAATAAAGAAGGGTTGATCGCCGAGAGCGTATTCATCGCTGGTCTTTTCATCCTGGCTGCGAAGGAAATGCTAAAGATTGGTACAAAGTTGGAAAGTATGGAAAGTGGAAAGACAGCACTAAAAGGCATCTCTCCAATCTCTTCCGATTTTTTGATACAGAAAATATCTACTATGGAAAAAACCGTTTGGAAAGCAGGCTGGGATGGAGAATGGTTCCGCCGGGCTTATGATGACAATGGTGACCCTGTGGGTTCAAAGGAATGCAAAGAAGGACAGATCTTCATTGAACCGCAAGGGATGTGCATTATGGCTGGGTTGGGACTCGAAGATGGTCAGGCCAGGCAGGCGCTTGAATCTGTTGGTAAACGACTTGCAACGCCTCATGGGATCGTCCTGCACCAACCGGCTTATACACACTATTACCTGAATCTGGGAGAGATCTCATCCTATCCCCCGGGATATAAGGAAAACGCTGGTGTTTTTTGCCATACTAACCCCTGGGTCATGATTGCGGAAGCCAAGATCGGACGTGGTGATCAGGCTTTTGAATACTACTCACGCATCAACCCATCCGTCCGGGAAGAACTCAGTGAGGTTCATCGTTGCGAACCGTATATTTATGCCCAGATGATATCTGGAATTGATGCAGCCAGACCAGGGGAAGCTAAAAATTCCTGGTTGACTGGTACAGCATCGTGGAACTATATCGCCATAACACAGTGGATACTGGGTATCCGTCCTACATATGAAGGTTTGCAGATATCTCCGGTTATGCCAACAAGTTGGAATGGTTTTCGAGCAAAGCGTTTATTCCGAGGGGTCAATTTTGACATTCAAGTTGACCGAGTAGGACCAGGTAACCTGGTCTCTCTCGAAATGGATGGAAAACATATCCCTGGCAATGTAATTCCCCTCCCGAGGTCTTTCATAACACAGACTCAGGTTGTAGTAAAGGTTGGCAAATGAAATACGGATATTTTGACGATGAAAACAAAGAGTATGTAATTACACGTCCAGATACGCCCCAATCCTGGAGCAATTACCTGGGTTCCACGGAATATGGGGCGATCATCACCAATAACGCCGGAGGGTATGGATTTTATCAATCCGGAGCGCGCGGCCGCTTCCTGCGACTTCGATTCAACAGTGTTCCAATGGATCAGCCAGGACGTTATTTCTACCTGCGCGACCGCCAGAGCGGAGATTACTGGTCAGCTTCCTGGCAACCAGTTGGCAAACCTCTTGATCAGTTTCAGTCCACTTGCAGGCATGGTACAGCCTATACCATAATTGAATCAAAATACTCAGGGATCTCTTCCGAAACCACATACTTTGTCCCTTTGGGACAAACCTTTGAATACTGGCGACTGAAAGTCACCAATGAAACGGATCGTCCACGCCAACTATCTATCTTCTCCTTTTGCGAATTCACAAACCAGTGGGATACATTCCAGGATCAGGTAAATCTGCAATATTCGCTCTTTATTGTGCGCGGAGAAATGACTAATGATGGTTTACTGCGAATTGCTATCCAGGATAACTTGACACCAGAAAATGGAGGATTTTTCATCCATGACATCGCCCGCCATACCTGGATGAGCCAGGTGGGTGCTCCCCTCGTTGGATATGATACCAGCCGGGAGGCTTTTCTGGGTCCTTACCGTGGTTACCATGACCCGTTGGTGGTTGAGCAGGGAAAGTGCACGAACAGCGATGTTTTTGGTGACAATGCCTGCGGAAGCCTGCAAACAGATTTAACGCTTCAACCGGGGGAAAGCCGGGAATTGCTGGTCATGTTAGGCATCGGTGATGCCCATTCCACAGGTAAACAAATTTCAGCTCAATACGGCTCACTGGAACGGGCACAACTCGAATTACAAAAATTAAAAGATCATTGGCATGAAAAATTGGACAGCCTGGTTGTGGATACTCCGG
>JALHTN010000014.1 GCA_022865865.1 Anaerolineales bacterium | reverse complement strand
CTGGCTGCCATCCAGGGACAATGCGACAGGGTAATCGCCCCATCCAGATTCACCAAAAGTTATTACATCAACCTGCTCCCATTGACCCGCGCGGTGTTGGTAAATGATCAGCTTGCTAAATAAGCTAGTCTGTTCCTCCTCCCCCTGCCTTGATACCACGCTGACTGCCAGGGTATCGCCGAATAATGCCATCCCTCCCACGGAGGTCTCGAGATCGTCGATCTGTGGTATCTCCAGGCTGGCCTGCTGGCGCCAACCCTGCCCCTGGTTGTGGAAGAAGTGCATCTGGCTGCCTTGATAACCTTCCCCCACTACCAACGTATCACCAGATACCTGCAGCTGAGAACCGAACCCGGCATTGGCGATAGGCTGCTCGGCTGTCAGGCGTTCGATCTCCGACCAGCCATCCGGCCCGTTTTGGAAGACATAAACCGCTCCGCTGTTGTCCCCCAGCTGTGGGTCATCGGCATCCGGCGCTCCGACGAAGAGCAGGTCCCCATTCATGGCGACTGCCATCCCGAAGTGCTGGTCGTATTGGAAGCCATCATCCCGATCGCTGGAGAACAATTGGGCCGTTTCGATCCAGTCATCCCCTTCATGCTGAAATACGTAAACTCTACCTGGCTGGTTTCCGGGATTCCCAGTCTGATCCGGCGCGCCAACTGCCAGAACACCCTCCCCCAGGGCGATCGCATGGCCAAAATTTTGCGGTGGACCCATTCCCAGCTCGCCCTCGAGCCGGGTGGCAGAGATCACCCCCAACGCAGTCGGCAAGGCTGGGGAGTCCCTCAATACTGGTGTGCTTATTGACCGCAGGGAGACCTGAGGTGTCCCCTGGGTGCAAGCTACCATAAACCCGATCAGAATTGCCAGGATTATCAATCTCTTACGCATGCCAGCCTCCTCATCTACCAATCCAAAACTAAGACCACACCAGCACTGAAGAGGGGATCTCCCCTGTCCGGTCCGCTGTTAAAATCATAGAGACGGTCTCCGAGCAGGACCTGATCTTCACTCAGCTGGATCGCATCCCCCCAGTTGAGGGAGGGCAGTTCAGGGCTCAGCATTGGCAGCTGCAGCCATTCCCCGCTCACCTTCTCGTAGCGGTAGGTGCCACCCTGACCTACACCGCTTATCGCCAGGCGCTGCCCAGCAAGGTCCAATCCTTTGAGCTGCATGCCGTTTTGTTCATCAGAGGGTGGTAAGATGCGGTTCTGCCACACCCACTTGCTGTTCTGCAGTTCGAAAATGTGAACCGCGCCGAAATCCCCACCCCACATCGGGGCACCGGGCGGCATCTCACCTTGCTGGTATTCCTGGCTTGCCAGAGCTGCCAACGTATCGCCATCCAGGCTGAGTACAGATCCCAATTGAGCCTCTGCCTGGGGTTCTTCGGCGATAAGCTCAGCTTCTGCGAGCCATTTATCCCTCTGGATGTTGTAAACGTAAACCACGCCGCTGTTGGGTGATTCTGGGTTATCGCGGCCGGGTGCGCTGGCAAACAGGTATTGGTCATCTAAAGCCAGGGCCTGTCCAAAATGGTCCTCGGCTGCGGAGTCAGCGGGAGACAGACGGGCCTGCAATAACCAGTCGCCACCTTCCCGCTGATACAGGTAAACTGCCCCGGTGTTTCGCTCACCATTTAGTCCGTCGGCCGCCCGCGCCCCTACAGCCAGCATATCACCATGCAACGCCAACGCATACCCAAATAAGTCGAAAGGAGCGCCATCGCTGGCTGCCAAACGAGCCTGAAGCTGCCAGGCGCCGCCTTCCTGTTTATAGACATAAACAGCTCCAGATCCGTTGCCGCTGCCTGGATTAAACTCGTAGCGGGCGCCCACGGCAGCTGTCTCACCATCGATCCCCACGGCATGTCCAAAGCCGCTGCCAGCCTGGAGTGGATCAGGGAGCAATTGGGCTGTACCTACCCAGTCCGATCCCTGGCGCTGGAAAATATAGGCTGAGCCGCCATTATGCGCCCCTTCCAGGTTTGTCCCAGGCGCGCCGACCAGCAGTGTATCACCACTGACCGCCATTGCAGAGCCAAAATTATCAAAAGCTGCCAATTCTTGCGGGCTGAGGGATAGCGCCTCTCCGTCCCCTGGTTCCTGCGATTGGGTTGGGTGAGCGGTCAGGCCGCAAAGGATAAGTAAGACGATGACCGATTGAATTATCTTTAGGATTTCGCGCTTCTTCTTCATATTTACCTCAATTTACACCTGGCCTGTTGTTCAGGCACAAGGTTGATCCAGCTGCCTCAGGGAGGCAGGGTGATGATATAAAAGGCACTTTCCGGAGGACCAAACTGGGTGGATCTCGCAAGCATGGCCTGCACTGCCAGAGTTTTACCATCCGGTGAAAGGGACAGGGAGGTGTAACCACTGTCCTGCGCGCCTTCCAGGTTCCAAAACTCGATCAGGCGCCCATCATCGATGGATACCAGTGAAACACCTTGTGTGGAACCAAAAGCCATGCGACGCGTGACTGGGTCCCATGCATAAGCAATCTGGGGGTACTGGCGGGGTGTGTGTCCCTGCACGGTTAGCTGTTGGTTCTGCCGGGTGGCATCATCAACCCACACCAGTTGGAAGATGTCTGTATAAGAGGGAGTATCCTCCAAGCGGAACATGTTCTCCGCTTCGCCATCGGGGAGGAACAGGAAGGTGTCGAGGTCGTGAGGTAATTTTTCCACCCGGTTTCCATCACTGTGATAAATGAAAATGGCACGCTCTTGCGGAGAACGAACGGCCTGGGTGAGGTGGTAAATACCCCGCTGTTGGTCCCCATAGCCACCCTGTGCCATGATCTCGTCCGGCGACTGCGTACCCAAGCCAAAAATATCTTTCAAGACGGGGGTCAACCTGGCAGAGCCATTGGGTTGGCGTTCTACCAACACTGAACTCAGATGGGGTCCGCCGTAAACCAGTATAACATCCTCCAACAGCCAATCCAACCAGGCGGCGAACTGCCCTGTTCCAATCGGGACCATAATTTGTTCCAGGATTTGGCCGTTTTGGAGGTCGACCAGGGAAATCTGGCTGCCAGACTCCGCAGGTTGGCTGATGGCGATCGCCTGACCTGAAGGTGACGAAAAAATTTGATCACTTCCACCCTGGCTGGGAACCAGCTCGGTAAGCTGGAGTACGTTTCTGCTGATAGGATCAAAGATCCAGTATGCCTGCTCGCCGGTAAGCACGAGATACTCGCTCGTCCGGCTGGGGTTGCTGGCAGCAATAATCTGGTCAGTGAACAGAGCGCTGATGTCCTCGACCTGCTCGCTGCATGGTGTGTAAATGGATAATTCATTTCGGGAAATTTCCAGCAGCTTTCCATCCGGCAACCAACTCATACTATCCCGTTCAAAACGGGTGCCTAGGAGCGGTTCCCCTGCCTGGCAAACCTGCCCGTTTTGGGAATCGAAGAAATGCAAGGAAGTATAAACCCGGTCAGAGCTTGAATCGGGAGAAGGTTCGGTTTTGATTATTGGCAGGTAACGACCATCTGGGGACCAGCGGTTCATTTCAAACACGCCCCCAAGAATCAAAGGTTCTGCTTGAGTTTTGGTGATTACCGGCTGGCTCTCTGCCTGTGTGGGGGAAGGTAGGGCAGTCCAGGTAGGCTGGGGGGTTGAGCCTGGTAAGGTTGATCCTGTTGGGAGAGGGCGTAATGCGTTTATAACCCAAGAAAAAGCCAGAATGACACCCAGCAGGAGGACAGCCAGCAGGGTAATCCTCAGGGGGGTCAGCAGCCGGGCAACGCGCGCGGAGGTGTGCTGCTCATCCTGTATGGCACCCAGGATTTCGCTAGCTGACCTGCGGGGTGTAACAGTCAGCGGCCAACGTTGCTGAGCCTCCCGTCGCAAACGGAAAGACAAAGCCAGGTCTTGTTTACATTCCGGGCACTTCGCCCAGTGGGTTTGCAATTCGGCGCGCTGATCCGGCTGCAACCCTGCCAATGCTTCTGCCTGCAGGCGATCTGCGCGCAATTCACCAGTACCAAATTGCAGCCGGGTATGCATCCCCTTGTGAAATAACTCAAAGGCTTTTCGATGGGAGATGCTCATAACTTCTCTTCGTCTTCTAACAGCCAATAATCTCCGCTGAGTTGTAATTGACGGCGTAAGCGTCGATATGCCTCGTAGAGCCGGGAATACACGGTTTTCGGTTTGATTCTCAGGATTTTGGCGACTTCTGTCACGCTCAACCCATGAGCCAGGTAGAGGATAACTGCCAGGCGCTGCTTCTCGGGCAGTTTCTCCACCAGATCCCACAGTTGGGTACGAGTTTCGTTCCGCACTGCTTTGGCCTCCGGGTCAATTGGACGGCTGACCAGCGATCCCAGGGAGATCAAAATCTTGTTCAAATTAGCCCGGGCAGCCCTTTTACGTAGATAACCTCGGCAGGTATTGACAGCGATGGTAAAAATCCAGGCCCGTAAATTTGTGCCCACCTGGTAGCTATCCAGGTGAGTCGCAGCCCGAATCAAGGCATCCTGGGTGGCGTCGTCGGCTTCATCAGGGTGATCCAGGATCGAGAGAGCCAGTCGATAAACCTGGATTCGATAAGCTCGTACCATCTCCTCGATCACATATGGGTCGGATGGATGGCGGCGCCTCAGCAGCTCGTCGATACCGCTTTGGTGATTATCCATTTATATTAATAGAATGCATCTGGATGGCAAAATTCCCATTAATTCTCTCAAT
>JALHTN010000001.1 GCA_022865865.1 Anaerolineales bacterium | reverse complement strand
CTGCCGAGGATGGATGAGCTGCCCGCTGATGTAGATGACACCCGGCATGCTCGATATTGGATCGAAGCCTATAATGGTGTCGTTGTACGTATGGCGCTGCTGGCTCTGACCCTTGGGGCGATGGAATAAAGGAGAATAGAATGCAAACAGATTTAATCGGTCGAGATTTGATTGGTGATCTGGACTTCAGCAAAGAGGAAGTTGAAACAGTATTGGACGTGGCATTTGATCTGAAGCGCAAGCGTGCGCTGGGAGAACCACATGCCTACCTGCGAGATAAGGTGCTGGCAATGCTGTTTTTCTTCTCCAGCACCCGCACTCGGGGTTCTTTTGAGGCTGGAATGGCGCAGCTGGGCGGTCACGCAGCATTTATCGAATCAAAAACCACCCAAATATCCCATGGCGACACCCAAAAGGAAATTGGTGAAATCTTCGGGCGTTATTTCGATGGAATCGCCATCCGCCATGTGGAATGGGGTATCGGCAACCAGTACTTAAACCTGGTTGCTGAAGCTGCCCGGGTACCTGTATTTAATATGCAGTGTGAGATTTACCACCCATTCCAGATCTTGGCAGACCTGATGACCATCATAGAAAAGAAAGGCCGTGATTTGCGGCGCAAGAAGATGGTTGTATCATGGGCATATGCGGCTTCGTACCAAAAGCCGATGTCAGTTCCACAAAGCCTGGTTCTGCAGATGCCGCGCTTTGGTTTGGATGTCGTCCTGGCTCACCCTCCCGAGTTCAAGCTCATGCCAGAAATCATGGACCAGGCTAAAGAGCAAGCGCGCAAATTTGGGGCTGGTTTTGAAGTGGTGGATGATATGGAAGCAGCTTTCAAGGATGCAGACATTGTTTATGCCAAATCTTGGGGCGCGATGGAGCAAACACAGGACGCTGACGAAGGAGCCCAAATAATCAAGAAGTACGAGCATTGGATCACTGATGAACGCAAGATGGCCCTGGCTAAACCAGATGCAATTTATATGCATCCTCTGCCGGCAGATCGAAATGTGGAGGTCACGGACGGGGTCATGGATGGCCCTAACTCGGTCGTATATGACGAAGCCGAGAATCGGATGCACGCCCAAAAAGCTGTCATGGCTTTAACGATGAGGTGAGATGATTAGCGAACGTAAGATCGCCGTTGTCGCGATAGGTGGCAACTCATTAATCAAGGATAAGCAGCACCAGACAGTAGAAGATCAATATGATGCCGCCAAAGAGACTGCACAGCATATTGCAGAGATGATTGAGGCGGGATGGGACGTGGCAATCGGTCATGGAAATGGACCGCAGGTGGGTTTCATCCTGCGCCGCTCAGAGATCGCTCACAAGGTCGAAGGGATGCATGAGCTGCCGCTTGATGTTTGCGGAGCCGATTCCCAGGGTGCGATCGGTTATTCCCTCCAGCAGAACCTGCAAAACGAGCTCCAGAGGCGAGGGGTGGAAAAGCCGGTAGCCACGGTCGTTACTCAAGTTCTTGTTGACTCTAAAGATCCGGCTTTTCAAAGTCCTTCCAAACCGATCGGTAGTTTCATGGAACAGGACGAGGCCCAGCACCGTGCTGATGAGATGGGTTGGAATGTGGTTGAGGATGCCGGTCGTGGGTGGCGGCGGGTGGTTGCTTCCCCTCTGCCTGTCGAAGTGGTTGAATTTCCCGCGATCCAAGCTCTTGTTGATGCTGGTGTAGTAGTGATCGCCGTTGGCGGTGGTGGAATACCAGTGATTGATAGCGGTGATCGCCAATTCCAGGGAACAGCCGCGGTAATCGACAAAGATTTCGCCAGCAGCCTGTTAGCCCAACTGCTGAAGGCTGATCTGCTGCTGATTTCAACAGCAGTTGAAAAAGTCGCCTTGAATTTTGGCAAACCCAACCAGGAATGGGTCAGCCATATGACTCTAGCTGAGCTTAAACAATACCTCCTGGAAGGTACCCACTTCGCTAAAGGATCTATGGAACCAAAGATGAAGGCCATCGTCTGGTTCCTTGAATCTGGTGGTAAACAAGCTATCGTCACTGATCCGGAGAACATCGGCCGCGCTCTTAAAGGAGAGACGGGTACACTGATTGAGGTTTAATCCAAAAAAAGGACTAATGTCATATAAAAATAGGTTTCCATATTGGGATGAAACGGGTAAAATATGGAAACCTGT
>JALHTN010000141.1 GCA_022865865.1 Anaerolineales bacterium | reverse complement strand
TCATTCAAGGGGATGTGGAGCCAATCACCGGCTTTGATCTCTTCTTCATGCTCGTAAGCATTGAAATCGTCACCCGGGTAATAACCAACGATCTGATCTCCATCGATTTTAATTGTCCCAGCCGTGAGGGCTTCATTGAGATAGTTGGCAAACTGGAGGTTGGTTACATCTGTCACCATGATCTCGTAATTGTAATCGAGAATGGTCTCGTGTTCGTGCAACCCCATGAGGAATTCACCAGATGGGATTAGTGCCCAGGAATCAGGATCGATACCTGGGTCAATGCCTGGCGGGGGGGTGGTTTGCACTTCAGAATGTACGCAGCTTGCTAGAAATATAACTAGAAGAACGAGGAAAATCAATGCCTGTTTCATGGCGCCACCTCCTCAGAATTTTCAGCTTCATCATCCGGGGGTTGGTCATATCCAGATTGTTTGGATTCATCTGACCAACGCCCATCCCTCTTGAATAAGTCAGCCAGACGCCAGATCATAAGCATCGCAAGGGCGACAAGTACCAGGGCAAGACCCAAATCAGCGAGCAGCATCGTCCAGTTCACCAGCTGTTGTTGGGCAGATTCACTGACGAAGAGGCGTTTCATGGAGAATATGGTAACTGAGGCAAAAGCCACATTGGAAAAAATGATCACCGACCACCCGAATATTTTCCGGGCACGGCCCTTCAGACCAGCCAGGTCAGCATAATAGAGCAAAATAATGGTGGCAATGATGGCGGAAAGTATATGCCAATGGCCGGTGAGGATTATCCGCTCATCACGGTGAGGCCAGACCCGGAATATCTCATCTAATTTAGCAGCCATGAAAATGCCGATAAAGCTAACGGTAAAATTCATGAAGACCATCTGCCAACCGACGCCGAACTTGAGTGGATCCTCGATTAAAGCTCCAATTTTTTGGCTGAAGTTAGCCTTTTTAATGCCGCGCTTCTCCAGTCCAGTTCGAATGAGTTTGTTCCAGGAGAAAATCACGAAGAACAGCGCGGCCAGCAAGACAAACACCGAACCGCCATAGATGATCGTGTGGGCCCATTCGACAACGGTCACCGACCAGGCGCCTAAAGAGATGATGATCGTTCCGACGATCATGAGCGGCATGGCAATCTTGTGCAACCTGCCTTTGAAATCCTGCCAGCGACCGACGATCAGGGTAATGCCAATCGCGACCAGGGTGAGCATGATATGCAGGTGACCGATAATCGATTTCTGCAGAAGGGTTTTTTCCGGCTCCCGGATTAGATCCTCGGCCAGAAAAGTCTCATGCCCATTGCCCCAGTATGAACCAGTAATGGCGCCAAAAAGGGCGGACCCCAGAGTCGCCAACGCCATGATGAAGAAAGCCACGCGCTCTAAATCGACACCTCCCCGAGTATGCGAATACTCAGGATCAGTTACATGATATTCCTTTTTCCAAGGCCACAAGGCGACGGCCAGCTGCAAGCCACCGAAAAACATCAACGATAATCCAAATATATAAAGACCATGGAAGATGAAGTTGTGACCAAAATAACCGAAAAGCAAGCCAAATACAAGCGAGAGAATATAACCGAATGTGATGATGGCGTTGATGTTGGTCCGCTGGTGCAGCTTCATGGGCACCATATCAGTGATGATATAGACCTCGATTGCAACGACAGCCATGGCGATGGCATGGTAGAGCAAGATAATGCGACCTTCACGCTCTGCCTCGACGAGGTCCATGCCGAATGTGCGGATAACGAAATCTCTGACCCCAAATTCCGCCATAGGCCCGGAAATCATGCCCCAAATGGCAGTTACCAGGGCGATCAAGGCGATTGCGACAAGGATAAGACCTTTAGTAGAACGGAATAAGAAGTTATAACGAGCTTTCAAGGCTCCCATATGGTTCTCCTCTGGAGGGATTAATCACCCACATTCCCGAATTCGGGAATGCAGATTTGAAAATCAGCTCCAAGTTTAATGCCTTGCGTGAATTTTGGCACATTCAGAAGGATAAATCAATGACTTTTGTTAAATCAATAGGAGAAAGAGGGTCGCAAAAGGGACCAGGAGGCAGATGATATTCTTGGAATATTATATCCATTGACGATTGTCAATTACTTTCTCCCCTCTGTGTGATATATTACCCCAGAACGCATTGTGATTAATGGAACAAACGGTTGATGAAATACTTGAGGTTTTGCTTAGCAAGCATGAATAGTCCATGCTATTGAGCTATATATGGAGAGTTTGTATGGTTATAAAAAAAGATCACAACAGATGATTTGGATATAAGCGGAAGCTAAATTTGAAGAAATTTGCTCTTATCTTGATGGCTGTATTTGACTGTAGCGAGGACATGGCTAATATTACGGCAGCATCTCTATATCTATCGGTGAAGATTCTTCAAGAAGCACGGAGAATATAAGAAATAAAACAGATTGGAGAATGGTCAAAT
>JALHTN010000140.1 GCA_022865865.1 Anaerolineales bacterium | reverse complement strand
GAGTTGTTCGCCATTACCAAGATAACGATCGGTTTCGAATTCTTCGTCGGAAACGGTGGTTTCTGCCAAACGGGATAAAGTTTCTCCCGAACCAGAACCTTCCCAGAATTTTGATTTTCCTCGCCAGATAACTTCCCCAGGCAATGTATCTGCTAAACCCTGACGCAAGGGCCATTTATCCATCTCTTGCGGACCACGAATCTTCCAACTGGCAGGAATTGCAAGGGCATACCGGATTACTTCTGGGTCTAAGAATGGCAATGCCACACCTGTGCTGTGGGCCGCCGCAGTACGGTCAACTCGCTGTAGAGCGGTATTATGAAGCGCAGCAATTGCTTCTTGAATACTTAAAGTGAGTTCAACCTTTCCCATAATATCTTTTTGGTAAGCATACCCAGCGAAAAGTTCATCTCCACCCTCGCCTGATAGTACATAAGATACGTGTTCAGATGCAAGTTCGGAGACCAGGTAATTGGGAACTGCACTGTGCACGAGTGGGGCGTCGAATGACTCCAGACAGTAAATCACGTTCTCCACAACAGCTAACATATCATCGATGGTATATATTCGCTCATGGTGATCTGAACCAATATGCCTGGCGACTTGACGGGCATATTCCAAATCAGGAGCACCTTCAGTTCCTACTGAGAAAGTATGCAGATTGTCCACGTATGGACGAGCCAATGCAGCAACCACACTAGAATCGACACCGCCACTTAGCCAAACCCCAATTTCAATTTTCGCTGACACAACCCTTTGAACTGCATTTTGCATATGTATGGCGAGACGCGTGGCGCTCTCATGCACTCCATCGAGGTGAATAGATTCAGGGAAATAAGGTTGATAAGGATATATTCCTCGATCTGATAAAAGAAATTGACCAGGCGGGAACTCATGTATCTTATCAACCGTACCCGATAACGCCTTCATCTCTGAGGCAAAACACAGGTTTTCATTTCTAAAGCCATAATACAGAGGGCAAATACCTAAGCGATCACGAGCTAATAGCATACGATCACCGTCCACAATGGCAAGAGCGAATCCCCCATCCAAGCGCCCGAAAACACGCGTTCCATATTCTTCGTATGCATGTAGAGCTATCTCAACATCAGATTCATTCACGATCTCATGAAATTTCAGGTTTTTCCGTAGAACGGCGCTATTAATTATGCGACCATCCAATACAATCGCGCTTTCCCCAGTCACTGTTGTCACAGGCCCGGGTATTTCATGGATGTTTGTTAGCCCGGTGGCACCAAGTACGGCGTTAGGACCTTCCCATATATTATGATCTGAACTGCCTCGGTGTTTGATTTTGTTAAGCATTTGGGGGACAATGTCATGATTATTCTGTGAAAGTATCCCTACGATTCCGCTCATTATGGTTTTGCTCCTTTTGCAGGTTCCCTAATCTCTTGGAATATCCATAGGGGGGTAACCGCTGATTTTGATAATCTTCTGGATCAAATGTTGTCGTTCTTTCAGATCTTTGGATTGGGCTAATCAGCCTTGAATTTATGCAATTTTTTCCGGCTGCGTCTTCTTCGATGCAATTTCCGATCTTTTTCTCTTCCCATAATCTCATCCTGATATTTTGATAAATCGCAGCTTTACAGCCTATCGACCAAGATTGGGTGCCAGCTTCTTGACGCGGCGTTTAATACCTCGTGATTTCACTTCGTGCATTCGCGTGAACATCCGCTTAGCGCGTTTGGACTTACGGCGTCGCAGGTGACTCTTTCTACCTTTCGTTCGCATGATTTTACCACT
>JALHTN010000139.1 GCA_022865865.1 Anaerolineales bacterium | reverse complement strand
ATTGCATTTGGAATACCTTGGGAATGTCCAGGAGACGCTAAAAGCTGATTTTGTACTGCTTCATTTCAAAGGGGAAAACAAACCCAGTCCACAAGATGTAAGCATAGGTGATTTTCCAGAATCCAATCTGTCTTTAATAGAAGGTGTGATTGACGGGGTGCAAAAATCTGGATTGCCGGTGCTATTAGGTGACGTTGAGGTAGAGCCTGGCTCAGCCCGGGGTTTAAAATCATTAATTGCCGCTCCGTTGATGATCTCAGGTGAACCGGCTTTCGGTGCCATACTCGCTGGGAACACACGATCTCAAAAATTTAGCTCCCGGCATTTATCATTACTGCAAACCTTAGGGGGGCAGATTAGCCTGGTTGTGCGCAACTCCGAGCTGCGAACAGAGATTGAGTTTAATTCGATTATGGCAGAACGCACCCGGCTGGCACGTGAAATTCACGATGGATTAGCGCAGACTTTAGGTTTTTTGAAACTTCAAGCAGCTCAAATGGAAAATTACCTGGCGGCCAAGGATACTGTACGCCTGCAGAAAAGTCTTTCCACCACCTACAAGGTGCTTTCTGATGCTTATCTTGATGTCCGCCAGGCTATTGATGACTTGAGGATATCGCCCAATAGTGAGGGGTTGGCGGGCTGGTTGAGTGAAACCTGCTTGGAATTCGAAGAGAACACGGGCATAGTTTTGAATTTAGCTGGCAGCCCCGCTGCTGAGAACCTGTCTCCCGAAATTCAGGTGCAGCTGATCCGCATTATTCAGGAAGCGCTCAGTAACGTGCGCAAGCACGCTGAAGCATCCCAGGCTTGGATTGATTACAGCCAGGAAGGCCAGGATTTTCTGGTTGAAATCCGTGATGACGGGAGAGGTTTTTACCCTGAAGAGCTGCCAGGAGTATCCAAGTATGGTTTGCAGGGGATGCGAGAACGTTCAGATTTGATCGGTGCAGATTTCCAGATTATCAGTGCACCTGAAGAGGGAACCACCGTCAAAGTCCGGGTTCCCATTCCTGTGGGAGAAAATATTTAGTGAAGAAAATTCGCATAGTCGTTGTGGATGATCATGGTTTATTCCGAGCGGGATTAGTCAGCCTGCTGACCACGATCCCGGAATTTGAGATCATCGGCGAAGCTGGAAATGGACTGGAAGCTTTAACTGTGATAGAGACCACAAAACCAGACGTTGTCTTGCTGGATGTCAATATGCCGGTCATGGGTGGTGTTGAAATGGTTGAAGCAATACAGGGAGATCAAGCACCACGGATATTAATGCTGACTATCTCCAAGCACGATGAGGATCTATTCGGTGCTATTGCTGCTGGTGCAGATGGCTACCTGCTTAAGGATGCCGAACCGGAAGAATTGCGGCGGGCAATTAACCTAGTCGCAGAGGGGAAATCAGTGCTTTCACCAGAAGTGACCAGCCGCGTGTTGAAAGCTGTCAGCAGATCGCACGGGATTCCAGCTGATATTGCGCTCAGCAAACGAGAAATGGATGTACTCAAATGCCTGGCGAAAGGTATGACCAGCTCGCAAATCGCCACTGAATTGTTCATCTCCGAAAATACGGTTAAAACGCATGTCAGGCATATCCTCGAAAAATTAGAAGCCTCTAACCGGGCCGAAGCGGTCAGCCGTGCAATTCAATTAGGCATCATTCGCCAATAAATTTAGATATTACTGCAAGTTAATAATTAAAGGGTGATTAGTCAAATCACCCTTTTGTGCATTTAAAATCCTTCCTTTTCCGCTCCAGGGGGGCATGACAATTAAGACCTGTTTTGGTAAATTAATATTCAATAACATATGGATACAAAATAATTATCATTATGACCCAAAAACCACCAAGCGGCCCATTACGCATCCTGATCGCCTCGAGCCATCCTCTTTTTTCCCAGGGGATTAACAGCTTGCTCGCCAAACGGCAAGAGATGGATACAGAAGTTGTCGGTATGGTATCTACCATTGACGAGGCACTGGAAGCGATTGAGTCTCTCCTACCTGATCTGGTAATCGTTGACTACGATGATGAACAGGTCAACAGGGAGGAGTTTTTGGTGCGTTTTGTTGAAGGTGAGGGTCGATTAAGGGTAGTCTTATTCTCGCTGAAAGAGGGCGGAGATCAGGCCATAGTCTACGACCGGCGCACCATGGCAGCATCCCAAATTGAAGATTGGTTGGAAGGCTGGTCTGATGTACGAGAAAAACCCGCACAAATTTCCACAGAGCCAGATCAGATCCCTGAAAAACCGAAGAGGAGAGATAGCATGAGACATTTTATCGTTGCTGCAATAGTCGTGATTTTTCTAATGGTGGGTACATTTCTCCTGCTCACCAATATCCAGCTGCTCCCTGAGCAGGCCAGCTTACAAGCCATACCGATCGATGGACTGTTCCGCATAGATTTTATTGCTATTGCGGTATTGTTCTCGTTGATCATCGGACTGATGATATACAGCATCATTGCTTTTCGAAGACGTAAGAATGATGAGAGTGATGGACCACATATTGAAGGCAACACTCGCCTCGAGGTGGTCTGGACGCTGGTACCGCTAATGTTTGTCCTGTTCCTGGCTTATTACGGCAGTGATGTATTGGGCAAGACCGAAGCTGCGGATCCAAAACCATTGCGGGTGGATGTGATTGGGGCGCAGTGGTCCTGGAGGTTTGAATACCCCGACAATGACATCATTTCAACAGAGCTCGTGCTGCCAGTAAATAAGCAGGCACTGCTGAATTTATCTTCTAAGGATGTAATCCATTCTTTTTGGGTTCCTGAATTCCGGGTAAAGCAAGACCTATTGCCTGGAGATGGATTTGAGCGCGAGCTGCGTATTACACCGATTGAGATCGGGGAGTATAAAGTACGCTGCGCAGAATTATGTGGCCGGGAACATTATGCCATGTTAGCTCCGGTCAGAGTGCTCTCCACAGCAGATTTTGAGGCCTGGATAGCTGCTCAAACCGGAACCGTTTCGGAGGATCCTGTTGTGCGCGGAGAACTTGTGGCCCAACAATTTGGCTGCACAGCCTGTCACAGCAGTGATGGCTCAGAATTGGTAGGTCCGACCTGGATGGGAGTTTATGGAAGCACTGAAATGCTTGATGATGGCTCTTCCATCCTGGTCGATAGTAATTATCTGATTCAATCGATCCGCGAACCTGGGTTCCAAATTGTGTCCGGATATCAGAATATTATGCCTGAGAATATTGGTGCAGACATGACCGATGAGCAGATCGCAGATGTGATTGCATTTATTGAGAGTGTGAAATAGCTGACCAGGAGGAAGAGATGAAATTTTATCGTTTATCACTCATACGCGGGTTGATTTATATGGTTTTTGGAATCCTAGTCGGGGTGCTGATTACCATACTAATTCGATTATTAATGGGACTACCTGCCTGGAATGCGGAACCTGTGCTGGTTGCAGGTGCGGTTCTGGGAACAATAACTTTCATGATTGGGACCGGTGTATTGAATGATTGGATCAAGTGGTCTAAAGGTGTCGATACACCTGAAGCATCGCTCGAGTCCGAAGCGGAAGGATACAAGAAATACATCCATGTATCCTATGACCATAAAGTGATCGGTATTCAATATGGGCTCACTTCTGTATTGGTTTTGATGGTAGCGGGATTATTTGCTTTGATCTTCCGCACCGAGCTAGCCCAACCAGGGCTTCAATTTCTAACCCCAGATGGTTTCAATACGCTGATCAGCTTGCATGGAATCGTCAATATCGGAGGTATTTTGCTGGGAGTGGGAGCCATGGCGAATTACCTGGTCCCGCTGATGATCGGTGCAAATGACATGGCTTTTCCCCGCTTGAATGCTTTCGCATACTGGATTAATATTCCGGGCATCATTTTATTGCTGAGTACAATCCTCTTGGGCGGCATCGATGCAGGCTGGACTGGGTACCCGCCTTTGAGCGCTAACCTGGCGAAAATTGGATTTGCGATGTTTTTCCTGGGGGTCTATCTGGTAGGCCTTTCATCTATCCTCGGGGCAGTAAATTTAATCACCACCATTATCCGTTTACGGGCGCCAGGTATGACCTGGTTTAGAATGCCGATCTTCGTCTGGTCTGTGCTGGCAACTGCCATTATTTCATTAACTGCAACCCAATTGATCGGTCTCTCTTTCCAAATGGTCTTATTTGACCGCATCTTTGGCATGGATTTCTTCAATCCGAACCAGGGTGGTAATGTGCTGCTTTTCCAAAACCTGTTCTGGTTCTACTCTCACCCGGCGGTCTACGTGTTTGTCTTACCCGGTTT
>JALHTN010000138.1 GCA_022865865.1 Anaerolineales bacterium | reverse complement strand
TCTAGTTGATGCGGATATTTCCGCAATTTCAGATATCTACGGGCTTGAAATTACCCGCTACCAGCCCATCTCAGGTGGGGATGAGAACTCCAGCTTCCTGCTCAACGCAGGCGGCCAGGATTGTGTGCTCACCTTCTTTGAGACGAGATCATTTGCAGAAGTGGAGAATTTTGCTTTGCTGCTTAACCATCTGGCTGGACATGGCTACCACACCAATCGTGCCCTTCCGGCGGTTCGCGGCAGCTATGTCTCAAATATCCAGGGAAAACCATTTATCCTGAAAACCTGGATTCCTGGGGACACCCTGCGCAACAATGCACAAGGTGATTACCGCTCGATCGGGAAAGCCATCGCCCAGCTGCATGACATTCCAGCCCCGGATATATTGCCCAGGGAACATCCCTATGGGCTGAGGCATATGCTGGAAGCTCTCGATCATCAGGTAGATCTGGAATACGAAGCATGGTTAGCGGATACGATCGCCTTCCTTCAAGATGGTTTCCCCTTTGCTCTCCCCCATTCTCTCATCCATGGTGACCTGTTTGACGACAATATTATCTATCATAAGGGACAGTTCCAGGCCATCATTGATTTTGGTGATGCCTGTTATTACCCCCGGGCATATGATTTAGGCAGCCTATTGTTTGGTGCTTGCATGGTAAACGGCAAGCTAGATGTAACTCGCGCCACAGATGTGCTTTATGGCTATCAGAGGTGGTCGCCGCTGGATTCAGATGAGATTGATGCCATACAGTTCTTTGCTATCTATGCAGGCGCTGCAATCTCTGCCTGGCATTACATACATAACTACCTGCGCAAACATCCCGATACCCGATTGGAAAAATATAAATCAGTAGCTGTTCGTACAGTGCATCTTTTCGGCCTTAAACCCTCGGATTTTGTCTCCCTTCTAAATTGATTTAATACTTTATATAAACCCGTTCATCTTGAATCCTCAGGGTAAACACCTGGCAAGCGGAGCTGCAGGTTAGAGTCCTGGCATCGTTGAATTTCCCCCTCACGAGATGAGAAATATGAATATAGGTCTTCGATTTCCGTTTCTGATGAAGATAAATTTATGCAAGGACCAATCAGCTGGTCCTTGCATAATGAATCTGGATTTTTTTACGGGTTAAATCATTCAGGAATAGAACCTAATCAGCTGCAGCCCCTTTTACGGATAGCTGGCGTAAATCTCAGTATTCCCTTGACTGTCAAAAGCCAGCACATCAAATGGCTGTTGGGACTGGCTCTCATCTTCCATACCCGGTGAGCCGCTTGGCATACCGATCACAACCAGGCCAACTATCTCTGGGCGCTCAGACAATAAGCGCTCAATTTCAGCCACAGGTACATGTCCTTCTATGATATAGCCATCCACGATGGCGGTGTGGCAGGACTCGATTTGGAGGGGGATATTATATTGATCCCTGAGCGCGGCTCGGTTTTGAGCATCTTCCACCTGTACGGTGTAGCCATTTTCGCGCATATACTCGCTCCAGCTGCCACAGCATCCTCAGGTGGGCTCCCGGTAGACCGACACCAGCGGTTTTTCTTGGTCTTCAACCGCTGGCTGGGTCGTTGGTGTTGAGCTGCAGGCACCCAGCAGGAGGACAGCAAACAAACTAATCAATATGAACCTTACCATCTAAACACCTCTCTTCTCATAAATAATATATCCCAATAAACTGTTCCGAATATCAGGTCTGTCTAGATGGGATTAGACACCTGATCTGATCCGGAACACAAATATACTATACTTTCTTCTGGGCTCCATGCTTCTCAGTTTTTATTAGCCCCAGCAGCTCATCTAAAGTCATCTCTTCGAGCGAACCCAGCTGCAGGTCAGCCTCTTTGAACTGCAGCTGGCTGGTCAACGGGTTGGGGACTGCAACGCAGTATAATCCGGCCCGCTTTGCCGCCAGGACTCCGTTTGGCGAGTCTTCGAAGGCAATCGCCTGGTGAGCACTGACTCCCAAGCATTCCAGCGCGGTTAAGTACAGGGTTGGATCGGGCTTGGTGACCCCAACATCATCGGCCGCCAAGACGCATTCAAAATGATCTCGAAGACCGCGTTCCTCAAGGTGACCAACCACCCACTTGCAGGGAGAGCTGGAGGCGATACCGAGTTTCAAACCCATCTTGGCTGCTTGCTGGATGTATTCCTTTACTCCGGGTAAGATCGGCTGCCTGGCAATGAAATCCAGCTCGCGCTGCAGTCGTTTTGGTGCTTCTGCCTCCATGTCCAGTGGTTTATCCAGCTTGTCTGCCACGTTGTTGAAGAAGGTGGCTGTGCCTTCCGCGGAACCAATGCAGATTTGCCAGTCATCTAACGTCATGTTGTAGCCATATTGCTGAAATAACTCTCGCCAGGATTGATAAACCGGTCCCTCGGTATCCAGGATCAAGCCGTCGAAATCGAAGATTAATGCTTTAATGGTCATTGGTGTTCAGCTATCCTTCTTGCTCTGGACCTCGTTGATCACCATGCCTGCCAGCTGGTTGAGTGCCTCAATATCCTCATCCTTGGTGTGGCTGGCTTTCCAGTAAAGATCGAGCAGTTCCAATGCGGACATGCTGCCAACAGTTTGATCCTCCGGTAGGCGCACCCGCGCCTCGATCTGGGGGTGTTTAACCAAGTGAAATTGGAAGGCATCCTGGGCATAATCCCGCAGGGCAGCATCATCGATCAGGGCTTCCCAATCGCGGGGATATTCAATGGTCAGGCGTACGATAGCACCCACTAGCTGCTTTGGAGGGGGCAGCGCGTCGCGTAGACGCCGGTCGATATCATCTTTGGAATCAAGGACCAGGGTGCGATCGATAAATGGGCGGATGTCTGTCAGCTGCCGCCATTCCACTTCTGTTTTTCCGCGCGCTACTCTCGCAACCACGAAGAACTTATCATCGGCAGCTTCTCCGAAATCAACCCGCTCAATGGAGCCAGGATAGATCACCGGAGGATGGGCGTTCTCGTTCAGGTTTTGAGGTTTGTGGATGTGACCCAAAGCCACGTAGTCCAGGCGCGGATCGCGAACCATGGATCCCGGCAGCACCATGTCGGAGCCGAGCATAACCGTGCGTTCGGCCCCGTATTTTGCACCCTGGACCGAAGCGTGGGCTGTGAAAACAAGCGGTAGATTTGGATCGATCTGCTCGAACCAGGTCATAACCAGCTCGGTTAAACGTGATTCCAGCTCCTCGTAAACCTGCCCAGGCTGGGGGGCACCAGGCCGTAAGCCAAGGTGAGCCAGCAAGCCAGAGCGCGAGATCCAGGGTAAAGCCATGATCTGCACTGGTACGCCATCAATATCTTCAGGCTTTAAGAAGGTCGGTTGGTCGATCACATGTACATAGGGCACTTCCAGTGTATTGAATTCCTCGATCGCATGTGCCCTCCCAAGCGCGGGTGATAAGTCGTGATTGCCGACTAGCAGCACAGTGGGGATGCCAGCTTTTGACAGGCGGATAATGCGGCGGCCCCATTCTCGCTGGAAGGTTGGCGCTGGGTTGCGGTCTTTATAGGCATCCCCTGCGAACAGCACCAGATCTGCTTTTTCCTCAATGGCGGTATCGGTGATCGTATCCAGTGATTTGAGAAAGTCGATCACCCGCATGGGTAATCCGCTCTCCGGATCGTGGCGCCCGTAATTTGCCATATCAATATGCGCATCTGCAAAGTGCAAAAGGGTCAGCATGTAGGTTATCCCTCAACTCCTAGGCGAGCCAATTGATCCCAGCCTGGACCAAAATTTGGATTCAGATTTACGGACTGACGGAAATCGTCGATGGCCCCATCCAGATCTCCCACAGCTTCACGGGCCAATCCCCGCCAATAAAAACTTTCTTCCAATACCGGTTCACTGATCGTATCATTCAGGGTGGTGTTAGCCAAATTGATCACATCCTGGTAGCGCCCGCTGTAATAATATGCCCAATAAGGCGAGGTCTGGTACCAGACAATGCGGTATGGACGCATGTCATCCTCTGCCAATTCGGCATACAGGCCAAATGCCCGGTCAAAAGCTGTCCCGGCATCTACATACTGCAGCAGATTGACATGGCTGGTGCCTTCATTGAATTGGGCAAAGAATTGATCGATGCCATCCAATGCCAGGATTTCTGCCTGTGCGATTTCAAGGGCATGTTGGTTTGCCCAGGCCGGGTCAGCCCATGGACCAAGTGCAGCCAGAACTTCATTAATCCGCTCTTCCGGATGAACGATCAGCAAAGTGTAGTTGAAAGATCGCCACCCTTCCGCAAATTCCTCATAGTTGATGCGAAAATTCTGACCACCATCGACATAAGTATCTTGGACAATGAAGACTCCCTGATTATCATCGTATCCATTGATAAATTGGTAGTGCCCCAACCAGCCGAGTTTTCCGGTGTAGTCGTATTCATAATAACCCTTCTCAGCTATCACCGGGAAACCAGCTGCCAGCATACGTTTGATCAGTTCAATGTCAGCCCCTATGCGGACCATCGCGCCCATGCCATCGGTCTGTGTCTCGACAAAGTCTTGCATCTCATATGGCATCACGTTCTTGTCTTTATCGGACGGTTTAATATATTCGCCGACCACATCCCGGTTTCCATCCCAACCCCAATATGTT
>JALHTN010000013.1 GCA_022865865.1 Anaerolineales bacterium | reverse complement strand
TTGATTTTGTGCCTGATGCCCTGAGTAACTCCATTCTTGTGCTGGTGTTAGCCAGTTTATTCCCGATATTGTATCGTCAAGTACAAAAGGTGGTGGATACAGCTTTTTACGGTGGTTGGTACGATTATCGTTCTGCTGTGACCGAAATCACCAATTCTCTCGAACAAATCACCGAGATGACCTTACTGGCAAGAACGATTGGTGATCGCGTGGTGAATGTCCTGCAGCTGGAGGATGCATGTATCTTTCTGAGGGATTTGGATGACAGTTTCTCCGTGGTTGAGGTTGCACCGCATCCGAAACCGGAAGACCAGGATCCTCTTTCATTCCAGACATTACCAAAAAATAGCTTGACCTACTTGCTGAACATCGGTGCAGTGGGGAAGGAATCCCTCCGTGATACCCTGGCTGAGGTGAAACTTTCTCCGGAAGAGCATGAGTTATTAGCCAGCGAGCAAATTTATTTATGGGTTCCAGTTATTGGTCATGGACAGGTCTTGGGTTTGTTGGCGTTAGGTCCTAAAACAGGCGGAGATGTCTTCAGTGGGGAAGATATGGATATCCTGCGCATCGTTTCGAGTCAAATGGGTCCATTAATTGAAAATATCCATCTCGTAACACGCCTGCGACAATACGCAGCTGAACTGGAAAAACGAGTGGAGGAGCGTACTGCGGAACTCTTTGACGCAAAAGAGCGCGTTGAAGCTGTTCTATCCAGTGTGGGCGATGGGGTTGTTGTCACCGACTTGGATGGGAACATACTTACTGTAAATCAAGCCTTTGAAGACCAGTCTGGGTATCCAGCTGTAGAAGCAATTGGCCAACCGTTGTTTGAATTGCTAAATGGTCAAGATAATCGGCAGATATCAATCGAGATTGAGGAATCATTAGAACAGGAATTCCGGTGGAGCGGAGAATTAATCACAACTCGTAAAGACGGACATCATTATGATGTACTGCTGACCATCGCACCGGTTCGCAACCAGAGCGGTGAGATCATCGGATATGTAAGCAGTCAAAGGGATATCACCCAATACAAAGATCTTGAACGCCTGAAGGATCAATTCATTCTTGAAGTCTCCCATGAATTGCGCACCCCGGTTACCAATATGGGTCTCTTCGCTGAGCTGCTGGAACGAGGCAAACCAGAAAAGAAAAACGAGTATATGCATGTCCTGAAAACAGAAATCAGCCAATTGATGAGGATGATTGAAGATATTCTTGACCTCTCACGGCTTGAAGTTGGCAAGCTCAAGCGCACAACCTTTACAGATCTGGATTTGAATTTGCTAACTGAGCAAGTTGTGGCCGCACATTCTCCTTTGGCTGAGGAGAGTGGCCTTGAACTGATCTATGAGCCAGGTGATAATTTGCCCTTCGTATACGGTGAGCAAAACCAGATCGCCAGGGTGTTGACGAATTTATTATCCAATGCGATCCGTTATACCGCACAAGGGTCTGTGATCGTGAGCACTCACGAGGAAAATTCTGGTGTGTGGATAGAAGTGAGAGATACCGGGATGGGTATTGATGAAGCAGATTTTGCCCACTTATTTGAGCGCTTCTACCGTGGGCAGAAGGTCAGTCAATCGAAAATTATGGGTTCAGGATTGGGACTGGCAATTGTAAAGGAGATTATGGATCTGCATGAGGGGAAGATCGATTGGGAAAGTATCAGTGGAGAAGGATCGACTTTCCGGGTTTGGTTCCCTGAAACAGAAAGAATCCTGGTAAGGTAAATCAAAATGGCTGAAGAAACAATTTTACTGGTTGAAGACAGCGATGTCCTTCGCCAAGGGTTGAAATCGCTACTCGAGCAAGAAGAATATTCGGTAGTCACCGGGGGAAATGGCGTAGAAGCACTTGAGAAATTGCGGACGGTTACACCTGATTTAATCCTGGCTGATATCCTCATGCCGGAGATGGATGGTTATGCTTTATACGAAGCCGTCCGCAACCACCCGGAGTGGATCTCAATTCCGTTCATATTTCTAACTGCCCGGAGGGAGCGGAAGTACATCCTGGCTGGTAAACGATTGGGAGCTGAAGATTATCTGCTGAAACCAATATCCCCTGAGGATTTGTTGACTGCCATCCGTTCTCGCTTGGGCCGCAGCCAACAGCTGCTCCTTGCCCAGATTCAGGAATCTTACGAAACCACCTTGATCATGCTGGCTAATGCGATCGAAGTACGCGATCCATACACCCGCGGCCATGTGGAAAGGGTGATGAATTATGGCCAAACCATTGCAGAATACCTTGGGTGGTCTTCGACGGAGATCAATAACCTGCGCTTCGGCAGCATCTTGCACGATATCGGTAAGATTCACATCTCTGAAGAGATCCTGTGCAAGCCAGGAGCTTTAACAGATGAGGAATGGATTGAGATGAAAAAGCATCCTGGGGTGGGTGCGGAATTGATCAAGGACATTCATTATCTTGCATCTGCAACACCTGTGATCCTATACCATCACGAAAGATGGAATGGGAGTGGCTATCCTTATGGCTTGAATGGGGAAAAGATTCCAGTGATTGCTCGCATTGTGGCGATCGCTGATTCATTCGATGCGATGACTACCCAGCGACCCTATCGCAAAGCATTATCACCGGAGCAGGCTTTTAATGAAATTGTATCTGGAAGTGACATGCAATACGATCCATTGATCGTCGAAGCTTTCCAGCATGCCTGGGAAACTGGGGATGTTACAGAAATATTCCTGGCCTTCCCCTAGAGAATTATTACCAGGTCTGGTCGAAGACAAATTCAGGATTAGGCGGAAATTTTTATCGAGTGGTGTCCAGTAGCGCCATCAGGTTGGGTTGCGGATTTTCTCTCAGTTTGAATATCACCATCACCATCAATCGCTCGAACCGTAATTTTATGTTCCCCCGGAGTTAATTTAAGGGCGGATCGCCAAAGCACCCAGGTGAGGTGTGAAAGCGGACGATCCAACTCGGCTGTTTTCCAATCACCCTCATCCACACGCAGTTCAACGCTCTGAATGCCGCGCGCCCCTGCAAAGGCAATTCCACCGACCATTAATTGATTCTCTAAACCATCTTTGGCTGTATCGATGACAGAGGTGGTCTTAACAATCCCACTCTCGGTCCATCCTCGCTGCTGCCAAAAGCCCTGATAGTCGCTATCAAGAGCTTCAATCTTGATGATCCACTTCGGACTCTTGATTCCAAATCGCCCGGGCGTATATAAGCGCAGCGGCGCGCCATGAGTTTTGGTAAGTGGTTGATTCCCCATGGAGTAGCATAAAAGGGTTTCCGGGTGAAATGCTGTTTGCACCGGGAGTGATTCTGAATATCCATCCACACCTGTGAATTTTATATCAATTACGCTCGGATCTAATTCTGCAGTTTCAAGGACATCTTTCAAACGAATGCCCTGGAACAAGGTTGTACTGATCAGGTCCCCTCCGACTGGGTTAGATATACATGTAAGGGTGGCATACTGATCTACCATCGGGTAGGCTTTGAGATCTGCCAGGGTGAGCGCAAGAGGCTTCTTCACCAACCCATCAACCAACAAAACATAAGTGTCTGCGGGAAGATCGGTCTCACCACCTTGTTGAAGCAATCGCCGGACCAGGGGATCGCTGCTGTCAAGGAATTCTGCGTCACCAGGCGGCAGCAGATTGATATCCACGCGGTAGAAATCTTCGATGGGCGTTATCTCTGATCGTGTTCCTAGAACAGGTTCAAACCCGGCTTTCGTCGGAGGAGCGGTGGGTAAAGGACGTGTTGGCTCGGGTGTAGTCGGACTTTGTGCTACTTCAGTCGGAGCTGAAACCAAGGTCAGCCAGCGACCAATCCCAATTGCCAAACCGGTAAGTATTGCAGAACCGACAAGCAGCTCACCCAGT
>JALHTN010000137.1 GCA_022865865.1 Anaerolineales bacterium | reverse complement strand
GACAACCTAAAAATCCCGATTGGCTATTTAGGATTCAATATCCCGGATGTATGGGTGGTTGGTTATGGCTTGGATTTCGCTGACCAGCACCGCACGCTACCCTATATTGCTGAATTAAAACGCGAATAAAACCCTTGCATTCCCATTCCTGCTGGCTAATTTCTCTCCCTGTGGATTCCTTCCAATTGGGGGATTCAATACCTTTCCGAATTCAAAGACTTGCGCCGAAGGTTAGCGTCTTCGGGAAGAATTGTGGAATTTGGTAGCAGCAGATTATTAATCCTCAAGCACCTTTATGCTATGATAAGGGTGGAGGTGCCAAATGGGTGCACCGCTGGAAACTCATGAACCAGATGAGGGCTCGCAATCGAAATTAGAAAGGAATTACATCCAGGAATATCTCCACAGTAAGGGTGTCAACCTCGAAAATTTGGGTAACCTGCCCAAAGACGAGCAGCAGCACCTCATGCGCGAAGCCAGTCAATATGCCTCCTTGAAGCTCGCTGAAGTAGAATCTCGTGCCAAGTTTCGCCATGATATCCATGGCCCTAAATAGAAATCGAAAAAAGCCCTCCAATCTATAAATCGAAATCAACAGCCTGCTAACGGTTCCAGAAGTGCAGGGGTGTTACGTGTTCGCAAAAATTCTCCACAATAATCTCTACCACTTTAAACAACGAACTACCACAGCCTACATCGCTTGGGCAGTAGCTATTCAATACTTTTTTAAAAAGGATATTGCAATTAACCCAGCGTACCTTCTAAACAATGATAATTAAAAAATAATTGCCGGACTGGCTTAAGCAATCGAGATATAATTAAATTTCATCGACGAGGAGGTGTGCAATATGAACCTATCAACCGTAAAAATCGAAAAACCGGTTACTATTAATTTCATCCTTGGGCAAACACACTTCATTAAATCTGTAGAGGATATTCACGAAACCCTGGTCAGCGCAGTACCGGGGATAAAATTCGGGCTGGCATTTTGCGAAGCTTCTGGCAAATGCCTGGTGCGCTGGTCAGGGACTGATGAGCAGCTGATCGAATTGGCTCAGAAAAACGCCATGGAGATCTCCGCGGGTCATTCTTTCATCCTTTTCTTGGGCGATGGTTTCTTCCCGATTAATGTTCTTAATGCAATAAAAATGATCCCCGAGGTATGCCATATTTTCTGCGCCACAGCCAACCCAACCGAGGTAGTGGTGGTTGAGACTGAGCAAGGACGAGGTATTTTGGGTGTCATTGACGGTCAAAAACCACGCGGTATCGAAGGTGAAGAAGATATCACCTGGCGCAAGAATTTCTTGAGACAAATTGGTTATAAATCCTGATTTCGCTGACACAATTCAATGAACCTGCCCGAAACAATGCGTGCGATGGTGCTGGAAAAACCGGGGACAGCTCTAAATTTGCGAGAGGTACCCCTTCCCAGCCCCGGCCCAGACCAGATCTTGCTCAAGGTACAGGCTTGCGGTGTCTGCCGAACAGATCTGCACATCCTGGATGGTGAACTGAATCATCCGAAGCTGCCCCTCATTATGGGTCACCAGATTGTAGGCAGGCTGGTAGATAAAGGGGAAAATGTTCGTCGTTTCCGCTCTGGAGAGCGCATCGGTGTACCTTGGCTTGGGTATACTGATGGCAGCTGCCAGTACTGCCAACGGGGTCAGGAAAACCTGTGTGACGATCCGCTCTTTACAGGATACACGATCAACGGAGGCTTTAGTGAGTACACAGTTGCTGACCAGCGTTATTGCTTCTCCTTACCAGCTGATTATACCGATCTGGAGGTAGCACCCCTGCTGTGTGCCGGGATGATCGGTTACCGAACTTACCGCCTCGCTGGAGAACGTAAGGAGCGGCTTGGCATTTATGGCTTTGGTGCAGCCGGGCATATCACCGCCCAGATCGCCATCCACCAGGGTAAGCGGGTTTTCGCTTTCACTCGCCCGGGTGATCTTCAAGCCCAGGATTTCGCACGCAGGGTGGGAGCGGTTTGGGCTGGTGATTCAACGCAACAACCACCAGAACAACTGGACGCAGCCTTGATTTTTGCACCGTTGGGTTCACTGCT